>CABQNA010000237.1 GCA_902465425.1 uncultured Collinsella sp. | reverse complement strand
AGGCAGGACTCCCAGGTCTCGCCGGCGGTCATGCGACGGTCGATGGAGATGGCGCAGGAGTCAGCGACAGCACAGCGGCTGGGGCTGGTGTAGAAGATCTGGCTGACGGTGCAGGTGCCGCGGCCCAGGAAGCGGGCATCCTCGTAGTGCTCGGGGTTGTACTTGGGGTCGAGCATCTTGACGAGGCCCTTGATGTCGGTCGACTCGTCGCAGCCGTTGTTGTTAAGAGCGCGGACGTCGGCGATGATGTCGGCCATCTTGTAGATGGCGTTATCGCCGCGGTCGGGAGCGGAGCCGTGGCAGGAGGTGCCGTGAACGTCGACGCGGATCTCCATGCGGCCGCGGTGACCGCGATAGATGCCGCCGTCGGTGGGCTCGGTGGAAATGACGAACTCGGGCTTAATGCCGTCCTTGTTGTAGATGTACTGCCAGCACATGCCGTCGCAGTCCTCTTCCTGGACGGTGCCGACGACCATGATCTTGTAGCCCTCGGGGATGAGGCCCATGTCCTTCATCATCTTGGCAGCGTAGGTAGCGGAAGCCATGCCGCCCTCCTGGTCGGAGCCGCCGCGGCCGTAGATGATCTCGTCGGTCTCATAGCCCTCATAGGGATCGGCGTCCCAGTTCTCGATGTTACCGATGCCGACGGTGTCGATGTGGGAGTCGATGGCGATGATCTTGTCGCCCTCGCCCATAAAGCCCATAACGTTGCCCAGGCCGTCGACCTTGACCTCGTCATAGCCAAGGCTCTCCATCTCGGCCTTGATGCAGGCAACAACCTCACCCTCCTCGCAGGACTCAGAGGGATGGGAGATCATAGCGCGCAGGAAGCGAGTCATATCAGCACGATGGGACTCAGCAGCAGCCTTGATAGCGTCGAAATCGAGTTCTTTAGCCATTGTTCATAACCTTTCAAACGAAGGGATCTACCTGTGAGGTGGCGGAGCGATACCTATTTACTCCGCCCCAACGATTAGCAAGTGGGATACTCGCCCTCCCAGACGATGCGACGGTACTGATCCGGGTCTGTGTCACCTTCCGTGGAGAAGCAGAGCACGGAGCTCGTCTTGTCCAGGCCGATGAGTTCCTTGAGCTCGGCGTACTCGGGATCGAGCATGAGAGTCTCGACCAGACCGGTGGTCACAGCGCCGGACTCGCCGGAGATGACGCGCGGGTCGCCCTTCTCGGGAGCGCCCAGGGTGCGCATGCCGCGAGCGGTGACCCAGTCGGGGCAGGACACGAAGGCGGTGGCGTGGTTGCGCAGGATATCCCAGCCCAGGATGTTGGGCTCGCCGCAGCACAGACCGGCCATGATGGAGGGCATGTCGCCGTCCACGATGCGCGGGTCACCGTCGCCGGCGGCAGCGCCCTTGTACAGGCAGGCGGCAGGCGCGCACTCAACCACGACGAAGGTGGGCGGGTTATCGGGATACAGGTTGGTGAAGTAGCCCACCACGGCGCCGGCGAGCGAACCCACGCCAGCCTGGACAAACACGTGCGTCGGGCGGTTGATGGCCATCTCGCGCAGCTGCTCGGCAGCCTCGGAAGCCATGGTGCCGTAACCCTCCATGATCCAGGACGGAATCTTCTCGTAGCCCTCCCAGGCGGTGTCCTGAACGATGACGCCGCGCTCGCAGGCGTCAGCCTCGGCGGCGGCCATGCGCACGCACTCGTCGTAGTTGACCTTTTCGATGGTCACCGTGGCGCCCTCGGCCGCGATGTTATCGAAGCGGGGCTTGGTGGAACCCTTGGGCATGTGCACGACGGCCTTCTGGCCCAGCTTGTTGGCAGCCCATGCCACGCCGCGGCCATGGTTGCCGTCAGTGGCGGTAAAGAAGGTGGCCTGGCCAAAGTCCTTGGCAAGCTGATCGGAAGTCAGGTAATCGAAGGTGCAGTCGGCAACGTCCTTGCCGGTCTCGTCGGCAATGTAGTTGGCCATGGCAAACGAACCGCCCAGGACCTTAAAGGCGTTGAGGCCAAAGCGATAACTCTCGTCCTTAACGCACAGGTTGGACAGGCCCAGGCGCGCGGCCTGACCGTCCAGGCGGGCAAGCGGGGTGACGGTATATTGAGGGAACGACTGGTGGAAGGCGCGGGCCTTCTTCACGTGGTCGAGGCTCATGATTCCCAAGTGCTTGTCATCGCTCTTGGGCATCGTGTTGCCCGCCCACTGGATCTTATCGGCCATACGGTGAACTCCTTAAGTCCTCTCTTGCCGGCCCCCGCATACGCGTTTCAGCCCGATCCCATTCACACGGCTGAACTTTTATGTGGATGCCAAACAAAAAGTTTGTTAGTAATGTTCTATCACACTTTTTGATTGGCATACCTAACGAATTGTTTGTTGCCGTAATCGGTACTTTTTCGCCGCCGAACGGTCATGAATTGCCTTGTTGATGGATTTGTTTGCGAACAGATGTGGTTTATGGCAAAGTGTGCCCAAACTAATTTTTAGGAAGGCACCCATGACCCCCGCACAGATTGAGTTTTACAAGCGCCTCGCACACGGTCTGGCGCTCCAATTTGGCCCC
>CABQNA010000236.1 GCA_902465425.1 uncultured Collinsella sp. | reverse complement strand
CCCGCCGCGCGCAGGCCTCGCCCCCGAGGCGATCGACCTTATCGCCAGCACGAGTGCTCGCGACGTCGCCTACGTGAGCTGCGACCCGGCCACCCTGGCGCGCGATCTCAAACGCTTTGTCGAAGAAGGCACCTTCTCCCCCGTAAAGATCACGCCAGTCGACCTGTTCCCACAAACCTTCCACTGCGAGACCGTCGTCCACCTTAAGCGCAACTAGCCACTTAATCATTGCTCAGAAAAATCATTGGGAAATCGAGCGTGGCAAGCGGAGGTCTTCGGGGTATAAGACGGCTAATTGTATGCCGCCTATGAAAGGAACCCCCATGCCCAGCGTTGCCGTTCTCGCCGCCGATGGCTTTGAAACTATTGAATGCTTGACCATGGTCGATGTCATGCGTCGCGGCGGCGTGCGCACCACGCTCGTCTCGATCATGCCCACGCGTGAGGTCGTAAGCTCGCTGCAGATTCCCGTGACCTGCGATGCGCTCTTTGATGAGATCGACTTTGACGAGTACGACTGCGTCGTGCTGCCTGGCGGCCTACCCGGTGCCACCAACCTGCGCGCCGATCAGCGCGTCTGCGACGTGGTCTGCGAGTTCGCCGCGACCAAGCACGTCGCCGCCATCTGCGCCGCCCCGTTTATCCTGGGCGAGCTCGACCTGCTCGAGGGGCGCCACGCCACGTGCTTCCCTGGCTTTGAGAAAAGCTTCCCCGAAGGCGTCTATACCGGCGAGAAGGTTACGCAAGACGGCAACATCATCACCGCCAGCGGCATGGCCCAGTCGCTCCCCTTTGCGCTTGAGCTGCTGCGCACGCTCGCCGGCGACAAGGCCGTCGAGAAGGTCGCCGAGGGCATTCAGCTATGATTTTGGCTTCGCAATCACCGCGCCGCATCGAGTTGATGCGCGAGGCGGGCTATGACATTCGCATCATTCCTGCCGATATCGACGAAACGCCGTTTGATGGCGAGGCCCCGCTTACGCTCGTTGAACGCTTAGCACGCGCAAAAGCCGCCGCCGTTGCCGCAGGGCACGCCGAACCCAATGAGCTGACGGTCGCGGCCGACACCATCGTCACCTTTGACGGCAAGATTCTGGGCAAGCCGGCAACCGAGGACGAGGCGCGCACCATGCTCCGTGAGCTTTCGGGCCGCACGCACCAGGTCGCAACCGGCGTCTGCATCGTTAAGGCAGGCGATGCAGACGCCCCGCATGCCGCCGAGAGCCTGTCCTTTGTCGATGTGACCGACGTGACATTCTACGAGCTCGCCGACAAGCAGATCGAGCACTACGTCGCCTCGGGTGAGCCCATGGACAAGGCCGGCGCCTACGGCATTCAGGGCACAGGCGGACGCATGCTCGTGCACGATATTTCGGGCGACTTCTATAACGTGGTGGGCCTACCCATCGCCCGCGTCGCGCGCGCGATTCAAAAACTCTCGTAATTGCATCTGGCGCTGGGTATTCCCCAGCGCCTACAATTTTGGCGTACCGTACGGATCCCGACCGGGCACAAGGCGCGGCGGAAAACCGATAGGAGTTAAACATGGATACACTGCTCGAGGCCATTGACGTCTGCGATGTCGATGGCTTTTGCTATGGCAACTATACGGACGAGGAGGCCGGCACCGGTTGCACCGTAATCGTGGCACCCGAGGGCGCCACCGGCGGCGTTGACGTACGCGGCGGTGCTCCAGCATCGCGCGAAACCGACCTGCTGCGACCTGAGAACACCGTCGACAAGGTCCACGCCGTCTGCCTTTCGGGTGGATCGGCCTTTGGCCTCGAGGCTGCAAGCGGCGTCGCTCGCGAGCTTGAGAGCCGCGGCATCGGCCTTCCCGTCGGCCCCACGCAGGTGCCCATCGTGTGCTCCAGCTGTATCTTCGACCTTGCCTTTGGCGACCCCACCGTGCGCCCCGACATTGAGGCCGGCATCGCCGCCGTGTGCGAAGCACTCGACCACACCCCCACCAAGCTCGAACAGGGCAACGTAGGCGCCGGCACGGGCGCCACCGTGGGTAAGCTCATGGGGCCCGCCACCTGCATGAAGGCCGGCCTTGGCGCTGCCGCTTTAGCGCTCGGCCCCATCAAGGTGGGCGCCGTGGTCTCGGTCAACGCCTGCGGCAACGTTGTCGACCCCTTCACCGGCGAGTGGGTCGCCGGCATGCGCGCCGCAGCCGATAGCGACCAGATCGTCGACATGGAACTCGCAGCCTTTGCCGCCGCCGGATCCATGCAGATGCCGCTCGACCGCACCAACACCACCATCAGCTGCATCGTAACCAACGTGGAACTCACTAAGGCACAAGCCACCAAGGTCTCCCAGATGGCCGCAGACGCCTACGCACACGCCATCCGTCCCACGCACACCACCAACGATGGCGACACCATCTACACCCTCGCCAGCGGCAAACTGGGCGCCCAGGCAAGCGCCGCCGTTCCCCTAGACCTGCTGGGCATGCTCGCAGTAAGGGCCCTGGAAACTGCCATCGTAAACGGAGCCAAAACCGCCAAAACCTCCCACGGCATCCCGGG
>CABQNA010000235.1 GCA_902465425.1 uncultured Collinsella sp. | reverse complement strand
GCGTGTACCTCGAGGGTGACTTCGAGGATTCGATTCGCCAGATTCGTCGGTCCGACACGCGCCCCGATTTCCGCTCGCCCGAGCATGCCGCGCGCCTGTTTGAGCATCGCCGTCCGCTGTATCGCCAGGCCGCCGACCTTACCCTTGATATTCGCAACAAGTCCTTCGAGGACGTTTCCTACCTTTGTGCCGAGATGCTTTTGGAGCGTGGACTGCTATGATTCGCCGTCAACTGATCAATTTCCAAAACCGCAGCGTCGATGTCCGCGTCGGATTGGGCGCGTTCGAGGAGCTGCCGCGCATGTTTGCCTCGGCTGTGGGTAAGCCTAAGCGCGCGATGGTCGTTTGGAACACCGCCTCGTCAGAGCGTTTTGGCGAGGTCGTCGAGCATGCGCTGGTTGACGCCGGTTTTGCCGTGTCGCAGCTCCCCCTTGAGGTTTCGGCTTTCGGTGCCACGCTGGCCGATGCCGATACCGTCTTTGGCGCCCTGTCGGCTAACGGTATTACCTGCGATGACCTGGTTATTGCCGTTGGCGATGCCGCGACCTGCTCGGTTGTTAGCTGGTGCGCTAACCAGTGGTGCGGTCGCACCGAGTGCGCCTTGCTGCCGACGACGTTCGACGCCATGCTCACGGTCGCGACGACCATGAAGCCTCTCGTCGCCTCGTCGGCGAATGCGCTTCCCGCTATCGCGTTCCGTCCCGAACCGGGCTTGGTCGTGTGTGACCTCGACCTTGTTCGCGAGGCGGACCCCGAGGACCTCAAGCTCGGCTATGCGGTGCTTGTTGGCACCATGCTTTCGAGCAGCAAGTCCCGCTGGAATCAGTTTACTGAGACCGTCCCCGAGATTCTCGCGGGCGAGGAGGTCGCGCTCGTCAATGCTGTTCAATGGTCTCAGACTGCCCGCAAGGACGTACTGATGGCCACGAACCCGAGCGCCCGCCATGCGCTCGATTTTGGCAAGACAGGGGAGCGCACCCTGCGCGCTTGCTTGGGCGATGTCGCTTCGCAGGTCCCTGCCTACCAGCTGTTGTCCGAGGGCATGCGCTTTGAGGCGCGCCTAGCACACGATGCCTGCGACTTCGATATCGACTATGTGTTTGATCTCGATGACTGCCTGGAGGACTTTGGCATCGAGGAGCTTGCCTTCGACTTGGAGCCTGCCGCATATATCGAGGAGTTCCGCAGACAGCAGTTTGTCCGCTCGAACCGCAGCATGCTGCCGCTGCCCGCGGCGCTCGGCGCCATTCGCCTAACGAGCGTCGAGGACGAGGTTCTTGAGCGCCATGCTCACGCCTACTTGACTTCTCGTAAAGAACTTCTCTAAGATTTATTGACTTCCATCGTCTTTCGTATCATGTTGAGGGGCGGGTTTTCAATCGGTTGCGGATCGCATGCGAATCCGTCGTTCGGTTGAGACCCGTCCCGTCTATATTGAGACAACAAGAAAGGAATCTGCATGTCTGAGTTTGCTGCCGGTCCTGCCGGTCGTATCGAGCGTGTCCGTGCCCTGATGGTCGAGCGTGGCTACGACGCCATCGTGGTGCGCGACGAGGCCAACCTTCGTTGGCTTACGGGCGTGAAGGGCGTCTTCGACTACACCTTCGAGTTCCCGCACGCTGCGTTTATTACGGCCGACCAGTGCCTGTTCCACACCGACTCGCGCTACCTCAACAGCTTTGAGGAGAACACGCCAGCCGGCAGCCCCTGGGTCTACGACATGGATGAGGGCACCATCCCCGGTTGGGTCGCCGGCAAGATCGCGGCCAACAAATGCCGCGTCTGCGCTGTCGAGGACGATATGCAGATTAATTTCTACCAGGGTATTCAGCGCGGCCTGGAGGACCGTTCCGTCGCCTGTATGCTGCCGCTGATGCACGACGACATCCGCAAGATGCGCGCCATCAAGGACGCCGAGGAGATCGAGCTCATGCGCCATGCGCAGTCGATCACCGATGCCGCCTTCCAGCACATGCTCGGCTTTATTAAGCCCGGTATGACCGAGAAGCAGGTACGCAACGAGCTCGAGAACTTTATGTTCGCCAACGGTGCCGACAGCCTGGCCTTCGGTTCCGTCGTCGCGAGCGGCCCCAACACCGCCAACCCGCATGCCGTGCCGAGCGACCGCGTGATCGAGAAGGGCGATTTCGTTCTTATGGATTACGGCGCGGGCTATTGCGATTACCGCTCCGACATGACGCGCACTGTCGTGATGGGCGAGCCCACCCAGGAGCAGCTCGACCTGTACGCACTCGTGCGCCGTACGCACGAGGAGTGCGTCGCCGCCATCCATCCGGGCGTTGAGGGCAACGACATCTTCAAGCTTTCCAAGAAGATCATCGGCGATGCCGGCTATGGCGATTACTATAACCATGGCTTGGGTCACGGCGTGGGCATCGACATCCATGAGCTGCCCAACTTTAACCGCAGCAAGAATATCATCGAGGTCGGCTCGGTTATCACCATGGAGCCCGGCGTCTACCTGCCCGGCGTGGGCGGCGTGCGCCTGGAGGACTACGGCGTGGTCACTGAGAACGGCTACGAG
>CABQNA010000234.1 GCA_902465425.1 uncultured Collinsella sp. | reverse complement strand
GTGCAGCATCTGCCTCTCCGATCCCCTCATCTACGAGGCGTTTACCTACTACGACCGCGAAGTTCTTCCGTACAAGAATGACGAACTCATTAACGCCCACGCTATGCCGGGCGCGCACGCCGCGCTCCAGGCCGTACAGGATGCAGGGCTGCGCTGCGCGCTCTTTACCAACCCCAGCTTTACCCAGGGGGCCATCGAGTGCCGCATGGGTTGGGGCGATCTGGCCGACGCTCCCTTTGAGCTCGTCACGCACATGGGTAACACCACCCGCTGCAAGCCCGATGCCACCTACTATCTAGAGCAGCTTCAGGTGATGGGGCTCGAGCCGCACGAGGTCCTTATGGTGGGCAACGATCCCAAACGCGACTTCCCTAGCCCCGCCTGCGGCATTCAGACTGCCTATGTAGGCCAGGGCAAGCCCAGCCGAGCCACCTGGCGCGGAACCATGGAAGACTTCGCCCGCGACTTTAACGCCGTAGTAGAAGCCTTCTACGAACACCAAGTAGCCGACGAACTGTCTTAACAAACCTGGGTTTTGCCGATCATGATGTTGAGGATCTCGATGTCGGTGTCCTTCATGCCCACGCGGCCTACGTAGCCCATACTGGCGATTGTCTGCTCAACGGTATCTTGGATCAGGCCCTCGCCGGCGCGGAAGCCGCGACCCTGCATGGCCATATCATGGCCCAGAATCGCCGCATCGACGGCAGCCGAGATCTTGGCGGCACAGCTCGCCTTGGCGCCGTCGCACACGATGCCGCCCACGTTACCGAGCGTATTCGAGACCGTCGCGCCAATCTGCTCGCGCGTGCCACCGCACAGCCAGGTAATCGCAGCGCCGGCGCCGCACGCGGCGCAAATAGCACCGCAAAACGCCGAGAGCGCACCAATATAGCTCTTGATATGCACGGCGATAAGATCGGACAGCATCACGGCGCGCACCAGGCGCTCGTGGTCGCAACGCAGGTACTCGGCATACTCCATGACGGGCAATGCGCAGGTAATGCCCTGATTGCCCGAGCCGCACACAATGGCGACCGGCAGCGCGCAGCCGTTCATGCGGGCGTCGGACCCGGCGGCCGCACGGGCACGGGCACGGCAGGCGACGTCATCGGCACGAGCACCCAGCAGCGTACGACCCACCTCGGCGCCCCAAGCGTGCGCAAGGCCCTCGGCACTGATTGCACCATTCAGCTCAATCTGACGCTCAACGGCAGCGCGGGCGTCCTCAATGTCACCGTCCTCGATAAAGTCGATGATGGTCTCGATCGACATGGGCGTGTCGGCGTTATCTGCCGCCCGCTCGGCCACGACGCGCTCGGCGCAGGCGGCACACTCCCCCGCCGACTTGCCGCACACCGGAATACCGTCGAGCGTATGGCACGTGACATTAGTGTGGTGGTCGGTAATCTCGACGACCGCGGTATGGCCTCCGGCCGTGGCAGTCACCTTGATGTAGAGGTTGGGCACACCCTCGACAAGCGACACATCGCAGTAATCGGCGTCGGCGAGGAGCTCGGCCACGCGAGCACGGTCTTTATCGCCAACGCTCTCGAGCACCTCGAGCGCGCTCTTAGCGTCGCCGCCCACGGCACCCAGCACGGCCGCGGCTTCAATACCGTGCATACCGCCCGAGTTGGGAACGGTCACGCTCTTAACGTTCTTGATGATATTGCCCGAGCAGGCAACATCCATATGATCGGGTTCGCAACCGAGCGTCTGACTCGCCAGCGCCGCTGCATAGGCAACGGCAATGGGCTCGGTGCAGCCGAGTGCACAGACAAGTTCGCGGTTCAAAACATCGCAAAACGCGGCATCACGGATGGAATCGGTAGGCATAAGTATCTCCTGCTTGCATAACGGGCTGGGCTCTCAAAAAAGTTAGCTCCTTTATTTGATAACAATGCATCAAAAACCGCAACCATGGTTCCGGCAGACGGCGCTCAAGCGCAAACTGACGACATTCATTCACGAGAAGCCAGTCTTGTTGCCTGCTAAAGCGTTTGACCAAAAAACGCTCGAGCGTTTACGCAAAAGTCGCGCTATCATGCAGTCGAACGCGGTAAACACCTTTAGCATTTGCGCCGCACAGACCAGAGAGGAACCATCCATGAAGATCGGTATCGGTAACGACCACGCCGCCGTCGAGCTCAAGAACATCATTTCCGAGCACCTGAAGGAGCGCGGCTGCGAGGTCGTGAACTTTGGCACCGACACCTCCGAGAGCTTTGACTACCCCATCGCCGGCTACAAGGTGGGTAAGGCCGTGGCCAACGGCGACGTCGATCTGGGCATCCTGATCTGCGGCACCGGCGTCGGGATTAGCCTGGCTGCCAACAAGGTCGAGGGCGTACGCGCCGTTGTGTGCTCCGAGCCCTTCAGCGCCAAGCTCTCCCGCATGCATAACAATACCAACGTGCTCGCCTTTGGCGCCCGCGTCGTGGGCTCCGAGCTCGCCAAGATGATCGTCGACGAGTGGCTCGACGCCGAGTTTGAGGGTGGTCGTCACGAGCGTCGCGTTAACCTCCTCAACGAGATCGATCACACGCGCGGCCTTAAGATCGTCGACGAAGCCTAAACTATTCAGTGCCACAAGCTAACAGCAGGGGCCC
>CABQNA010000233.1 GCA_902465425.1 uncultured Collinsella sp. | reverse complement strand
GCGCTCCTGGCGACGGAACACCTCGACCTCAGCGCCGCGGAAGCGATAGATCGACTGCTGCGCATCGCCCACGGTACACAGCGCACGCTCCCCCGCGCCGGTCAGGTAACGGATCAGGTCGACCTGCATCTGGTCGGTATCCTGGAACTCGTCGATCATGACCATCTTAAAGCGGCCCTCGTATGCCGCTCGGATGGCTGGGTAATCGCGCAGGGCCTCGTAGGC
Source organism: uncultured Collinsella sp. (assembly GCA_902465425.1). Classification (GTDB taxonomy): domain Bacteria; phylum Actinomycetota; class Coriobacteriia; order Coriobacteriales; family Coriobacteriaceae; genus Collinsella. Next base: position 2,416 of record CABQNA010000233.1, on the reverse strand, counting down.
CATACGCAGCAAGTCGTTGTTGTCGAGGGCGGACTGGGCAGCCTTCAGTACGCGATACTCGGCCTCTACAGAGCGGGCCAAGCCCACCAGTGCATCGAGCGCGGGACCACCGCAGGCCAGCACGATATTGATAAATGCATCGGCGGCCTCGGCCTTGAGCAGCTCGACCTGCTCCTTAGGGAATGCCTTGCTCGCGCGCGGCATGGTGCACGACATCATGAGTCGCGCCGCATCGGCCATGGTCTTGCCGCTGGCCTCGAATGCATCGATGGCATCGAGCGCCATCTGTGCCTTCTCGGTCGCGGCCTTGCTTACGCCCAGCGCCGCGCGATAGGCATCGGCAAGCGTCGAGGTGTCGGCCTGGCCGCGCGCCACGCTCACGTCGTCCATGCCGCCCGGCAGCTGGCTCGAGAGCTCCAGCAGCTCGCGCACCAGACCCTTGATGGTGGTGCCGGCGCCAAAGGGGCCGCCCTCACCCGCCATGGGATACCAGGCGTAGAGGGCCTTGAGCGATGCCGCGAGCTCGGGGGCGGCATCGGGTGCCGTCGCGCGGGCCAGCACATGCTCAACAGCCTGGTCCATAAGCTCGTCGGTATCGGTGAGCACTGTGAACTCGGGATCGATGCCCAGCTCCAACGCGTGTGCGCGCAGGATACGCGAGCACATGCCGTGAATGGTCGAGATCCACGCGTCGTCGACAGTCAGTGCTTCCTCGTCCATGCCCTCGTCGATAAGCGCACGGCGCACGCGGTCGCGGATCTCGGCCGCGGCATCTTTGGTAAAGGTAATGGCGAGCACCTGGTCCAGATGCTCAACGAACGGACCGGATTCGGGCGAGAGCGCGTAGACGATGCGGCGCGTGAGGGTAAAGGTCTTGCCCGAACCGGCGCCCGCCGAGACAAACAGCGGACGGTCGAGCGTTTTGACGATCCGCAGCTGTTGCGGCATCAAAGTCGAAAGATCCATGGTCTACACGTCCCTCCTTACAAACGTTCCTTCGTGGTTATACGAGCAGCGCGCATGCGCGGCCTGAGCCGACGCCGGGTCGACGGCGGCAACGTTGCCCGCCTCGAGCTCGCGCAGGCGCTCGGCGATGCCGGCCTCCACGCGATCGAGCAGGGCGTCGAAGTCCATGCTGCCACCCTCGCCGGGGAAACCTTTCTTAAGGCCCGGGATGCGACCGTCGCCGCGCTCCTCCTCGAGCAGCTCGGCGCTCGCGGCACCGCGCAACGCCGGCTTGCCGCCCTTGGTCGAAAAGTAGAGTGCCGCGCGGGTGTCCAGATCCAGCGCCCGGCGCATGGCCTGGGCGTAGATGAGCGTTTGGGTATGTGGCGGCAACCAGCGCGGGTCGTCGATGGGCGCCGTGCCCGATTCCTCGTCGCGCACCGTGGGGTCGGCGAGCTTAAACTCCTCAACGCCCGTGCGATGCTTGTAGTCGATCACCACGGCACGATCCTCGGCGTCCACGTCCACGCGGTCGATGCGTCCGCCAAGCGGCCAACCGGCATACTCGACCTTGAGCTCGTTGAAGGCAAACTCCAGGTAGCGCGGGGCAAAGGGGGCAAGTGCCTCGGACTCGTAGGCAAGCACGCCCTCCAGCTGCGGCAGAATCTCGGCCACCTGGCGCTCCTCCACCGCAGAGAGCGGCACCAGCGGGCCCTCCGTGCCTCGCTTGCCGGCGTGCTCGGCCAACGTCTCGTCAAAGACCTCGCTCAGCAGCTCCTGAGCACGTGGCAGGTTCTCGGGCGTCACACGCTCCATGCCCTCCTGGGGCAGACGAGCATGCAGGTGCTCCAGCACGTCGTGGACAAAGTTACCCTTCTCCATGTTGCCAAAGCCCGCGTCGATGGACTGGGGCTTCACGCGATACGACACAAACCAGCACAGCGGGCACGTCGAGTACGCCTCAATCTGCGAGGCGGACGTCAGACGCGGCACGAGCGGCGCGTTCTCGCCCTCGCCATCGCGGCGACGCAGGACCAGGTACGGCACAGCCGCCTCACTCAAATGCTGAGGAGCCTCGCACACGACGCGTTTGTACTCGATGCCCTCGCCGGCCGCTGGATCAAAATCGGCGACGATACCGCCCTCGCCCACGCATGCAACCTTGGCGGCGCCGGCAGCCTCGGCGTGCGCCCGCAGCTCGGTCCACACGGCAGCCGGGTAGCACTCGCGCGCCTGGCGATCGTGGGTCACGCGGGCGAGCACAACGGGGCCGCGCGCCGCCTGCATCACGCGGCCAAAGCGCACGCGCAACAAGGCGGCAGGCTCAAGCGTCACACCGCTGCGATCTAACTCCGCCGTCAGCGTGGCCAGCGGGCCCTCCTCGTGCGAAAGCGGATAACTGTCCAGGTCGACGTCGGTAAACAGCACGGCATCGTAGCTGGCGGGGCGCAGGGCTGCCGCATCGGCAAGC
>CABQNA010000232.1 GCA_902465425.1 uncultured Collinsella sp. | reverse complement strand
GGGAATCTGCTCGACCACCTCGTACACCCGTTCAAAAAAGCCCTCAGACGCCATTGCTCGCTCCCTTCCACCCGGAAAAGCATAAACCACCACAAAGGTGCCTGTCCCCTTTGTGGTGGTTTATGGCAGGTCGGTTAGTTGGCGGGCTGGAAGAAGGCTACTGCTACGGCGCCGGGGCCAACGTGGGTGCCGATGGTGGCGCCGATGGTGTGAACGGGCAACTCGCCCTCGGTGTGGCCAGCCCAAAGTGCCGCGCTGTCCTCGATATACTTCTTGAGCACCGCATCCGAAAGACCCGTATAGCCGAGCGCCAGCGGCATGGAAAAGTCGATGCCGCCCGCCTTTTCGACCTTTTGGTTCAGCAGGTTGCGGCCGTTCTTGGAACCGCGCGCCTTGCCCAGCTGCACGATCAGACCGTCCTCAACAGCCACCACAGGCTTTACGTTGAGCAGCGTGCCCACGGCGCCGGCCGCAGCAGACAGACGACCGCCGCGCACCAGGTACTCCAGCGTCTCGAGCAGGCCGATAACCACCACACGGTCGCGCACGGCCTCGACAGCCGCCGCGATCTGAGATGCACTGTGGCCCTCGTCCACCAAGCGCAGCGCATACTCGACCAGGACGCGCTCGCCCAAGGTGACGCTGTTGCTGTCTACCACGAACACGTCGCCACCTGGCGCCTCGGCAAGTGCGGTACGGGCACTCTGATTGGTGCCTGATAGCTTAGCGCCCACGGTAATAATCACAGCCTCATCGCCGGCTTCACGAACCTTGGCAATCGCCTGCGAAAACGCGTACGGGTTGACCTGGCCGGTCTTGGGCAGCTCATCGCGCTCCACGAGCATCTCGTAAAAGCGCTGGTGATCGATGTCGATGCCATCCATGTACACATCGGTGCCAAAGGTGACGGACAGCGGCAAAACGTCCAGTGCCGGGTGCTCCGCCGGCGACATATCGCTTGCGGAATCGGTAATAATGCGGACGGACATAACGAATCCTTTCTTGCGCAGACCTCGCGCAGGGAATTTTGACAGCAATGCCCCGGCACGGTATACGCACTCAAACGGGACTATGCAGTTGTTAAGTTGTTAATTGGAAGCAAATGCCTTGGCGGCCTTAGATCTCGCGCAGGGTGTTGAGAATCGTGCGCAGCGACGCATACATCTGCTCGCGCTGCTCCACACCCATAGCCTTACCGGTGGTATCGAGCACCTCGCGAATGATGCGGTCCGCCTCGCTCATGCTCTCGCCACCCAGAGCGGTCAGGCGCACCGGAGCACGATACTTAACGGCGGCATCGCCCGAATCATCGACCTCGACGTAGCCACCCTCCTCCAGATGCGCGAGCGTACGCGAGACGGCGGCGCGGGTCACGCCTGCCATGCGAGCCAGATCGGCGCCAGTCAGGCCGTCCTTGCTGCGCTCAAGATAGTACAGGCACATAACGTCGGAGCCCTTGAGACCCAGCCTTGCGCCCTCAGACGTCTTAATGCGCTGGATCTCCTTGTAGAGTCCGCTGATCAGTCCGACAAAGTCCTCGAAACGTGTCTCGTCGCTCTGCTGCATGGGAGACGACCGCCTTTCGCTTGCATAATGCTAACGGGTAAACATCTTAGCCGTACTTAACGGCCGCCAGCCCTGCACGCCCTATTTGTTAACCCATCAACATAAAAACCACCACAAAGGGGATAGGCACCTTTGTGGTGGTTTTGACCGGCGAACATGATCCGCAGACGCCGCTACAGCTCCACACAGGGATTGTCGCGGGTCACAAGCGTCTTAACGACAACCGTCGCCCCCAAATACCGCTCGAGCAGATCGGCAAGACGGTCGATGGCGGCCTGGCAGTCCTCCATTCGCTCGGGCTCCACGCACTCAATCGCCAGGAACGCATCGGCCGAATCATCGGACAGAGCCGTTCGAACGCCGTCGCGCCAGTTCCAGCAGCGGCACACGGCGCCCGCATCATCGATGTAGGCGAGCTCGCCGGGCAGCGTCGGATCGTCCGCCTCCTCGCCAAGCGGCAAGAACGCGTCGCCACCGTCGGTCACCTTCAGGCGAAGGTCTCCCTCGATCGCATGCAGATCCTCGCCTCCCACGGGCAGCGCGTAGGTCAGCGACACCGTGTTGTAAATATCCACCGCGGGCGTAATGTGGCCCACCGGCTTGCCTTTGAGCACGCGTTTGAGCAAGTTCTCGATCGAGCAGCGCGCGCCTTTCTTGGTCTTGAACAGACGATAGGCCTCGCGCCATGCCTTGACCGGTGCGTTCTCGCTGATAGTGTCGCTGGTCAGATGACGCTCCGCATCGATATTGGCGCGGTCAAGCAACGCCGCAATCGCATCCACGTCCTCTTGAGGAATCTGAGCCGTGGGCTTCATGCCCTCCACGACCACCACGCCGACCGCTGCCTGCGGAAACAGCTCCCAAAACGAATTCTCGGCAACAAAGCCCTTCATACGTGCTCCCTTCATTGTGCGCGCCCGAGTGAGGGCGCCTAAACAAAAAGCGCCCTTACAACGGCCACCTTCAAAGTCCTACGGTGCCGTCACAAGAACGCTTGCGCTGTCCCCATCCGGAGAAGGGAACGATATGTCAGGCGTATTGTAACCCGAGTCATCCACGCGAGCAAAACCACCACAAAGGTGCCTGTCCTCTTTGTGGTGGATATGGACTCACGGCGAAG
>CABQNA010000231.1 GCA_902465425.1 uncultured Collinsella sp. | reverse complement strand
GATTAATGGATGGAAACGGATGTTCTATCGGGACACACATTTTGTCCTATAAGCCGCCTCCACCGTCCGATGCGGGTACGTTCGTCATCGCGTTTCTTGACTCGTATGAGGTTCGGATTAAGGTCCGTAGGCGCACGCGCGGTGCGGACGGTAGAAGGCATTTGCGCCGCAACAAGCGCAAATAAGAATGCCCGGGGGTCGGATCCCGAGCATTTAACAAAACCAGAAAACTAGGCCGCCCGCGCTCCTAAGTACTTACGCGGGATGCGTCGTTTCCTATTGACATTGTATCCCGAATCGCCCCGCCGATCCGGGATATTCTGAAAACGCAAATGCGGACCTATGCATGAGAAGAAGCTCGTTAATTCCGAAAATTATGTATAATTCCAATATAAACCGGAATTAAACGAAAACGATGGAAATGAACGAAGCGCTAATCTACTTACAAGAAGCACTAGGCCTTTCCGCCAAGACCAAAACTTGGCCTGGATCCGCACGCTTGCCGCTGTATCTGCGGGCGATTGAGGTCCGCGCTGTTGACGCAAACGGTTTTTCGTTTTTGCTTGCAAGTTTGCCTACAGGTGTCGGGCTTCCCGAGGCTAAGAGAGTCTATAGCCAGCTAGCCTTGCGCGCGGAGACTCCTGTTGTCGTTTCGTTTCCTGATGCCGATGCACGTCAGCGCAAAGCATTGATCGCACAAGGGATTCCCTTTGTCTGCCCAGGTAGACAGGCTTTTCTTCCATTTATGGGCACAGCCTGCACGGAGAGGGGCGGTGCCCGGTTTCGCAATCGCGCGACCAAGATGTCACCCAACGCACAGGCTGCCGCAATCTGGGGAGCAGCCCAGGAGCCATATCGTCCCTATGACCTTTGTCGTGCGCTTGGGATTTCGGCAAGCCGCGCGAGTGAGGCCATAACCGAGCTTGTTGACAGGGGGCTCGCGAGGCGCGAGCGTCGCGAGCGACGTGTCGTCGTGTTCCCTGTTGCTGTTGATCTTTTGCTCAGTGAGCACATGGCAGAGCTCTCCTCGCCTGTCTCGAAGGTCTTTTTTGCAAGGAAGACGCCGCAGATCGACTGTCTTGTTGACGCCGGGGAGACGGCGCTCGCCGCGCGTTCGATGCTCGCTGCGCCGGGCATGGAACAAAAGGCCGTCTTAAGAAGTGCATGGCGTCAACTGAGCGACCTCGAAGTCGCAGACGGGGAGTTGCCGGATAACGAGACGGCGATGATCCAAGTGTGGCGCTATGCGCCCGTGTTTGCCGACTCCTCCCGTGTCGACAACATTTCGCTTGCGCTATCTTTGGCGGCAATTGACGATGAGCGAATTCAGCTCGAAGTCGATCGCATGTTTGGAAAGGAATATCCATGGCAAGAAGCGCTGTAGAAGGCCTTCAAGAATTTCAGCAGCATATGCAAGAAGCTGCAGGATCGTATGCCCTTATCGGCGGCACGGCATGCGACATTTTGCTCGCGGAGGCGGGACTTCCGTTTAGGATGACTCACGATTTTGATGTTGTAATTGTCGCCGATGACCGGTTGCCCCAGACGGCAGAAGCTATATGGACTTTGGTGCGTGATGGCGGTTACCGCTGCGGCTGGGGCGAAGGCAAAGGCTCATGTTTTTATCGGTTTACAGAGCCTAAGAGGCCGGGTTACCCCCATATGATCGAGCTCTTCGCGAAGTGCCCCGACTTTCTAAAGGGTCGTGAGGGGATTGATGTGGCGCCAATTCACGTTGATGAAAACATAAGCAGTCTTTCGGCAATTTTGTTGGACGATGCTTACTACGGCTTGTTCCTTCAGGGAATTCGGACCGTAGGCGGCGTTTCGGTCCTGGGTACGGAATACATTGTCCCGTTCAAAGCGAAGGCGTATCTCGACCTAAAAGCTAGAAGGGAAGCGGGGGAGAACGTTGATTCGAGGAAGGTAAAAAAGCATAAACGCGATGCGCTGAGGCTTGCTCAGCTGCTTGGCGAGTCGGAAGGTATCGACCTGGGCGGAGAACTGAAGGACGATATGCTTGCGTTTGTTAAAGATTGCGAGGTGGGCGACGTCAATCTGAAACAGATCGGGGTTGCGGGCGTAACGATGGTGCAGTTGCTCGAGACGATGAAAGCAACATATGGCTTGATTGGTTGAGTGGGGTTACGTGGCCCGGACGGTGCAGTCTGGCTGCGTTGTCCGGCGCATGAGCTCGCAATTCGGCTATTATTTGTTTAGACAACCTGAGCTGTAGAGGAGTGACCGGCGATGGTGCAGGGCGCCAAACATATGAAGAGCAATAACGCCGCGGACAACGGTGGCTCAAGCCCTCAGCCCAAACCTCAACCAAAGCCCAAACGCCGCCGCAAGCGGCTGCCGCGTTGGGCCGACCGGCTCATCACCATCGTCATCATCCTTATTGGCGTGGGCCTTATGACCTGGCCGTGGATCTTGGACCGGCTCGAAGCCTCGGGCGTGTTCAACCAGATCAGCACCGTGTCCAGCACCGTGGACGCGCTGTCTGCCGAGGAGCGCGAGCGCATCCTGCTCCAGGCGCGCTCCTTTAACGAGCAGCTGGCGGGCGAGGCCACCGAGCTTCCCGCCGATCAGATCGAGCCCTACGCCCAGCAGCTCATCTTTGACCGCGACCCCATGATGAGCTGGGTCGAGATCCCCTCCATCGACGTGAGCATGCCCATCTACCACGGCACGAGCGAGGAAG
>CABQNA010000230.1 GCA_902465425.1 uncultured Collinsella sp. | reverse complement strand
ACTCGCGATACGGCTGGCGCGACTCGTAGCGAGGCTGCGCCGTGCGAGGCATATACGTCGTCTGCTGAGGCTGCGGAATGGGATTCTGCGGCAGGTCATCATAGGGATTCGGCGTCGAGGCGGCATAAGAATCCTGCGGCGCGTAATCAAACGGGTCCGGAGCTGCGTTGCTATAGGGGCCTTGCGAAGATGCAGCGTAAGAATCCTGCGCCGTGTCGCCATAGCCCATAACCCGGGTGGGCTCGGCAGAAGGCTGCGTCGCGGCGGGGTCGGTATAACCGGGGTTGGGAACAACGCGGGTCGCATCGGCGCTATCGCCAGCCTGCGCGGAACCGTAGCCGCCCATCACGGTTGTCTTGTCCTGATCCATGCAACGATTCCTTTCCGTCGCGCGTGAGCCTCAAGTTATCCATGCATTCTACCCGCGCAAAAGCCTATGATGGGCAAAGCCCGTCGGTATCTACAAGACATGCGCGGGCCTAAGGATCAAAAAGCCCCGCCGGGCCTTGTGGGCGCGGCGGGGCAAGCAAGCAGCTATGCGCAGCGAGCTTAGAACAGGCCGGTGATGTTGCCGTCGTTGTCGACGTCGATGTTCTCGGCCGCGGGGACCTTGGGCAGGCCCGGCATGGTCAGAACACTGCCAGTCAGTGCGACCACAAAGTGGGCACCGGCGGAAACCTTGAGCTCGCGCACCGTGATGCGGAAGTTCTCGGGAGCGCCCAGGGCCTTGGCGTTGTCGCTAAAGCTGTACTGCGTCTTGGCCACGCACACCGGCAGGTTGCCAAAGCCGTTCTCGCGCAGCTCGGCGAGCTGGCGCTTGGCGGCCGGCGTAAAGTCAACGCCGTCGGCGCGGTAGACCTTGGTGGCAACAGCCTCGAGGGCATCAGCGACATCAGCGCCGTCCTCATAGGCAAACTTGAGCTCGCTCGGCTGCTCAATCAGACGCATGACCTCATCGGCCAGGTCGAGCGCGCCCTCGCCGCCCTTGGCCCAGACCTCGGAAAGCTTAACGTTGACGCCGAGCTTCTGGCACTCGGACTCGATGAGCGCAAGCTCGGCCTCGGTGTCCGTCGGGAATCGGTTGATGGCGACCACGCAGGGCAGACCATAAACGTTCTGGATGTTGTCGACGTGACGCAGCAGGTTGGGCATGCCAGCCTTGAGTGCCTCGAGGTTCTCCTCGTTGAGGTCGGCCTTGGCGACGCCACCGTTGTACTTCAGCGCACGAGCGGTCGCGACGATCACGACGGCGCTGGGGCGAACGCCCGTCATGCGGCACTTGATGTCGAGGAATTTCTCGGCGCCCAAATCGGCACCAAAGCCGGCCTCGGTAATGGCGACATCGCCAAAGCGCATCGCCATACGCGTGGCCATGATAGAGTTGCAGCCGTGGGCAATGTTGGCGAAGGGACCGCCGTGGACAAACGCGGGCGTGCCCTCGAGCGTTTGCACCAGGTTGGGCTTGAGCGCGTCCTTAAGCAACGCGGCCATGGCACCCTGGGCCTTAAGGTCGCGGGCACGGACGGGCTCGCCGGCAAAGCTGTAGCCGACGACGATCTCGCCCAGGCGCTCCTTGAGGTCGCTGATGCTCGTAGACAGGCACAGGATTGCCATGACCTCGGAGGCGACGGTGATATCGAAGCCGTCCTCGCGCGGCACGCCCTGGGCCTTACCGCCAATGCCGTCGATAACGTGGCGAAGCTGACGGTCGTTCATATCGACGACGCGCTTCCAAGTGATGCGCTTAACGTCAATACCGAGCTGATTGCCCTGCTGAATATGGTTGTCGAGCATTGCGGCCAGCAGGTTATTGGCAGCACCGATAGCGTGGAAGTCGCCGGTAAAGTGCAGGTTGATATCCTCCATGGGGATGACCTGAGCCCAGCCGCCGCCGGCAGCACCGCCCTTAACGCCAAAGACGGGGCCGAGCGAAGGCTCGCGCAGGGCCACGGCACTCTTGACGCCGCGACGACGCAGGCCATCGGCCAGACCGATGGTCGTGGTGGTCTTGCCCTCGCCCGCAGGCGTTGGGTTGATAGCGGTCACGAGGACGAGCTTGGCCTGGTGATCGGTCGGCTCGTTGAGCAGTGAATAGTCAACCTTAGCCTTGTCGAAGCCGTACGGAATCAGGTGCTTTACGTCGACGCCGGCGTTCTTAGCCACCTCGGTAATGGGCAGCGGCGTGACGGAACGTGCGATTTCGATGTCAGTAGGCATGGGCGGTCCTTTCGTTACCGAATGAGAAAAAGACCAATTCAGCATAGCACGGGCGCGCAATAGTAAAACACCCGTAACCGATGAATGGCGATATGTTTATCCAATGCTCAGCGATAGCCTACAGACTAGCCAAAACAAACCCGTCTCTAAACGGCTGGCTCGATGCCCAAGTGCTCAAAGGTGCGAAGCGTTGCCTGACGACCCTGAGGCGTGCGAATCATCAAGCCACACTGCAGCAGATAGGGCTCATAGACATCCTCGAGCGTGCCCGGGTCCTCGCCCACCGCGCTGGCAAGGGTCGTAAGTCCCACGGCACGACCGGAGAACGTCTTAGCGAGCGTCTCCAAAATGCGAATATCCATCCAATCCAGACCGAGCTCGTCGATCTCGAAGAACTCGAGCGCCTGGCGACAGATATCGAGCTCGATGGGACCGTTGCCGCGCACCTGTGCGTAATCGCGCACGCGCTTGAGCAGGCGGTTGGCAAG
>CABQNA010000229.1 GCA_902465425.1 uncultured Collinsella sp. | reverse complement strand
CCAAGCCGTGAACCGAGAGCAGGTCGGCACCGGCAAGCGAGGCCGAACGGGCGGCACCGCGAACCTGATGCGGAATATCATGGAACTTAAGGTCAAGGAAGACCTTAAAGCCCAGGTCCTTAAAGGTCTTGACAATCTCGGGGCCCTCAGCGTAATAGAGCGTCATACCAACCTTAAGCCAGGCGGCATGGCCCGAAAGCTCGTGGGCGAGCTCAAGCGCACGCTCGCGGTCGCAGTCGAGAGCGACGATTACGCGGTCGCGGGCATCGGTCTCTAGCATTCGAAAGCACCTACCAGTTCGTTGATGTCCTTCACGCCTTGGGACTCAGCCCAGGCCTCGAGCTCGTGCGCGATCTTGAGCGAAGCGCACGGATCGACGAAGTTGGCCATGCCGACCGACACGCAGGTGGCGCCGGCCAGGATAAACTCGGCCGCATCCTCGCCGGTCATGACACCGCCGACGCCGTTGATGGGGATATCGACGGCCTGGGCAACCTCCCAGACCATGCGCACGGCGATGTGGTGGCACAGCGGGCCCGAAAGGCCGCCCTTGGGCTTGGCCACGCGGGACTTGCGGGTATGGACGTCGATGGCCATGCCCTGAATGGAGTTGATGACCGAAAGGCCGTCGGCGCCGGCAGCCTCGAGGGCCTTGGCAATCTCGGCGACGTTGACCGGCGCCATCTTCACGAACAGCGGCTTATCGGTCACCTTGCGGCAGGCAGCCATAACGGATGAGGCGCCCTCGGGCGTAGAGCCCATGGCGGCACCGCCGGCGGCGATATTAGGGCAGCTCACGTTGATCTCGAAGCCGGCAGCCCAGGGGCACAGCTCGACATACATCTCGAGCGCGCGGACAAACTCGTCAACGGAGTGGCCGGCAACCTGACAGATGACCTGGCAGCCGTCCTTGGACAGCTGTTCGAGCCACGGACCGGACTCGCGGGCAAAGGCGGCCACGCCGGGGTTCTGAAGGCCCACGGAGTTGATCATACCGCCGGGGATCTCGGCCATGCGGGGCGCGGGGTTGCCGGGCCAGGGCTCGGCAGCGCAACCCTTGGTGGTGATGGCGCCCAGCTGGGAAACATCAAAGAAGTTCTGGAACTGCCAACCGTAACCAAAAGTACCGGCTGCGGTGTTGATGGGGTTCTGCATCTTGACGCCGCCGAAATCGACGGCCATGTTCACGGTACCCACTAGAAGACCACCACCTTGGAAGCATCGAACACGGGGCCGCACATGCAGGCACCCTTCATACCGTCGACCGTCTCGACATTGCAGGTGTTGCAGGCGCCAAAGCCACAGCTCATCATGCGCTCGAGGGACACCTCGCAGTACGCACCGGCCTCGGCGGCAGCGGCGGCGACCTTCTTCATCATGACAGCGGGGCCGCAGCTGGCCACATAGTCGTAGCCGCCCTCGCCGAGCAGCTCGGCTGCCGGGTCGGTGCAAAAACCGTGCGTGCCCAGCGTGCCATCATCGGTGCACACGTTAACCGTGGCGCCCAGCGCGCGGAACTCATCGACACCCACGGCCTTGGAAGCGGTGCCAAAGCCCAGGCAAACGTCGACATCCACGCCCTGCTCGCCACGAGCAGCGCCTTCCTGGTGCCCTCGGGAACAAGCCAGCCGCGGCCGCCAGGGCCCAACAGGTTGGACTTGGAGCCGGGGGCCATCTGCGACAGACGACGGGTGTCGTCGCCCACGACGGCGTACCACAGCTCGACGGTACCGGCCTGGGCGTCGGCGCGATAGAAGCTCAGGGGCACGCGAAGCAGCGAGGACGCATCACCGGGCACGGCGATGTTCACAAACTGACCGGGCTTGAGCGCACTTGCAAGCTTGGGGGCCGAGATGACGAGCGAGAAGATGCCGTCGGCGATCTCCTGGTTCGAGACGACCTCGAAGTCGTGCATGCGCGCAGTGGAAGGTGTGGGCATAGACGCTCCAATCCCCCATGCGATTGCATGGTCAAAACGAACAGAAAGCGCGGCACCGCAAGGGCACCGCGCACAAAAGCGATAAGGCTATGCTAGCAGATGCAGCCGTCGGCGAGCGTCTGCTTACCGCCGACAAACACATCGGTGGCACGACCGGTGAGCGTGCGGCCGGCAAAACCGGAGTTCTCAGCACGCGACTCGTATCCGTCCTCGCCGACCGTCCAGGCTGCGGCGGGATCGAACACGGTCAGGTCGGCAACGGAGCCCGCCTTGACCTGAACCTGGTCGAGGCCCAGGATCTCACGCGGTTTGATGGCCATGAGCTCGACCATGCGGCCCACGCTCATCTTGCCCGTGTTGACCAGCTCGGTGAGTACGAGCGACAGGGAGGTCTCAAGGCCGATCATGCCAAAGGGCGCAAGCTCGAACTCGCGGGCCTTCTCCCACGGGGTGTGGGGAGCGTGATCGGTGACGATAGCGTCGACGGTGCCGTCGATGACGCCCTGACGGATGGCCTCGGCATCTTCCTCGGTACGCAGCGGCGGATTGACCTTGAGCGAGGTGTTGTAGGTCTCGTCCAGGTCGTTCTCAGTCAGGAACATGTGGTGCGGGGTAGCCTCGCAGGTAACCTGAACGCCAGCGGCCTTACCGGCACGCACGATCTCCAGACCATGGGCGGTGGAGATGTGCTGGATGTGCAGCTTGGCACCGGTCAGCTTGGCGATCTCGATGTCGCGGGCGATCTGGAGCTCCTCGCCGGCAGCCGGCCAACCCTCGAGGGCC
>CABQNA010000228.1 GCA_902465425.1 uncultured Collinsella sp. | reverse complement strand
CACGCAAAGGAAAGCACTTAATGTGCTTTCCGTCTTGCGCAGGACTGTAGAGCAGCAAACTTAACCCGCGCCCGCCGGCCCCGGAGACCCTCCCGGAGGGACCGAAAAATTTTTTCAAAAAAGTTGTTGCGCGCCGGACAGACTTCTGTGTATACTAATCCCCGCAGCGCACGCGAGCGGAAACAAACGCGAACGTCTGCCTGGGGAGTTAGCTCAGTTTGGTTAGAGCGCCGGCCTGTCACGTCGGAGGTCGCGGGTTCGAGCCCCGTACTTCCCGCCAACGCAATTAAAGCCACGTCTTCGGACGTGGCTTTTTGCGTTTGATGCACTTTGTTTCGATAGAACGATCGCCCTGGCGCATCTTCGCCCAGAATCCCCGCGTCTTCGGGAACGCAAGTAAAATCCAGTAAGTATATCTGTCTAAACAACAGCTTTGTTGCGCAACACCTGTTCAACGAGGCAGGGGGTTAGGTTATACTAAATTGCACTGTAGGCCGCATCTGATGCATTTCGCTCCAAGCGCGGCACTCAGTGGATATCCTATTTATCATTTGGATGTCCTAGCGGTCATTTAGCGTCTCGACACAAGCTCGGCCCCGGAGCTCGTTCGAGCTGTTCGTATTCCTTGAAAGGGGAAAAATGGACATATCGAGGAAGACTGATTACGCCCTTCGTATGCTGGCGATGCTTGCCGAGGATCCGGAGCGTTTGCTTTCTGTTCGCACCGCTGCCGAAGAGGTCAATGTCCCGTATTCGTTTGCCCGCTCGATTCAGCACGGTTTGGTCCAGGCCGGTATTGTGGAGAGCCTGCGTGGCGTCCACGGTGGCATGCGTCTCAAGGTCAGTCCGGACGATGTCACTATCCGCCAGGTCGTCGAGGCCGTTCAGGGTCCTATGGTTATGAACGATTGCACCGCGCCCGATGGTGACTGTGCGCGCATGGGCACGTGCTGCTATCATCCCCTGTGGGCCGGAGCCCAGGCGTTGATGCGCGACTACCTCGATTCCGTTTCGCTCGGCGACATCGTCGCTCACCGCCAGTTCCCGGCCGTCGATCCCAAGTTCGCCGACCGCGAAGCGTTTCCCGAGTACGCCACCTGCGCGTGCGCTTGCCGGGAGGAATAGCGCCGCATAAGGAGCATAGCCATGATTCAGGACCCCTTTCGTTCGATGATTCGTTCGGAAGGGGTCCTGCGTTATCGCGACCTTCCGTGGCGCCGCACGCGTGACCCGTACATCATTTGGCTTTCCGAGGTCATGCTGCAGCAAACACAGGTGCCACGCGTGGAGACGCGTATGCCGGCGTGGCTCGATCGCTTTCCGACCGTGCAGGCGCTTGCCCAGGCCGCGCCTTCCGATGTTTTGGACGCTTGGCAGGGGATGGGCTACAACCGACGCGCTCTGGCGCTTCACGGGGCCGCTCAACGGGTTGTAGAGGATTGGGGCGGGGAGTTTCCGCGTGAGACGCGTGACTTGGTCGCTCTGCCTGGTATTGGCCCGGCAACGGCGCAGGGTATCCGGTCGTTTGCGTTTGATCTTCCGGGCGTGTATCTGGAGACCAACGTGCGCACGGTCTTTCTGCATCACTTCTTTCCCGATGTACCGGCTGTTCCCGATCGCGAGCTGGTGCCGCTGATTCAGGCGGCCTGTCCGGCGGCCCCCGGTGCGGCGCCCGACGAGATCGCTCCCTTTGCCGTGCCGCTCGATGATGCCGACACGCCGCGCGCGTGGTATTACGCGTTGCTAGATTACGGCGCATATCTAAAAAAGACGTTGCCCAATCCGTCCAGGCGCTCGGCGGGCTATAGTCGTCAATCAAAGTTTGAGGGCTCACGTCGCCAAAAGCGCGCGCATATCGTGCGCATGTTGCTGGCAGCGCGCGATGGCCAGCCGGCGGGGATTACGCTTGCTGATGCCGTGATGGGCGTTGACGAAATGGAGGCGGCAGCCGGCCGAGAGTCGGTCGAGCGCGAGTTGGTCGCAAGCATTCTTGCCGATCTTGAGCGTGAGGGCTTTTGCCGCTCCGAGAGCGATCGTTGGTTGAGTGTGTAGCCCGCTCAAATCTGAAGAACGGGATTGTAAGGTTTAGATTTCCGGCATGAGGGCATCCTAAAGACGAGGCCGCTCGAAGCCTACGGGCGGCATGCGTTGAAGGGAAGTACACCTATGGATTTTGAGAATTCCCAAACCAAGAAGAACCTCGAGACCGCTTTTGCCGGTGAGTCCCAGGCACACACCAAGTATCGCTACTATGCCTCCAAGGCCAAAAAGGACGGCTACGTTCAGATCTCGAACATCTTTGCCGAGACCGCAGGCAACGAGTCCGAGCACGCCAAACTGTGGTTTAAGTATCTGCACGATGGCGCCGTCCCCGACACCCTGGACAATCTGCGCGATGCCGCCGCAGGAGAGAACTACGAGTGGACCACGATGTACGACGAGTTTGCCAAGACCGCCGAGGAGGAGGGCTTTGTCGAGATCGCCGAGAAGTTCCGTGGTGTTGCCGCCGTCGAGAAGGCCCACGAGGAGCGCTACAACAAACTCGTCGAGCGCATCGAGTCGGGCGAGGTGTTTGAGCGTGAGGGCGTGAAGGTGTGGAAGTGCCTGAACTGCGGGCACCTGCACGTTGGTGCCGAGGCGCCTGAGGTGTGCCCGGTGTGTAACCACCCGAAGGCGTACTTTGAGGAGCAGGTGGTGAACTACTAGCGCTTGGCGCTGGCTGCTGCGGAGC
>CABQNA010000227.1 GCA_902465425.1 uncultured Collinsella sp. | reverse complement strand
CGCGCTTCGTCTGCCGTAATGCTCGACGGCGTCGTGATCTCGCACGTCGCGAGCGGGCGCTCCTGCGCCGCGGCCGAATCCTCGGCAAACAGACCAAAGCGAATGAACGTGTTGCCCACGTCGACCGTCAATATATATGCGCACCCATTAAGCATCGTCGGCGCTCCTTTCGTCTGCCCAGCAGTATATCGCCTACCTAAACCAGTCATCCCAAAATGACTAGCTTACGGCTATACTGGTGCGCGGTCGCGCGCGAGCTCACGCGGCGGCCCTTGGTAACCCGACTTCCCGCGCCGTATCCGTAGCGGCGCTCCCGGGGGAAGCGGATATACGCAAAGGAGTTCTATATGAGCAATCCCTCGAACCGCGCTTCGATGCGCGGGCAACTCACGCTGCGCGGCGTCGTCATCGGCGTCCTTGGCTGCGTGATTATCACGGCAAGCTCGGCCTACACCGCCCTCAAGATGGGCGCTCTCCCCTGGCCGATCGTCTTCGCTGCCGTCATCTCGCTGTTCTTCCTTAAGCTCATGGGCAATGCCAGCCTCAACGAGGCCAACGTCACCCACACCATCATGTCCGCGGGCGCCATGGTCGCCGGCGGCCTGGCGTTTACCATCCCGGGCGCTTGGATGCTGGGCTATGCCGACCAGATCAGCTGGCTCGACATGTTTATCGTGGCACTCGCCGGCACCATCCTGGGCCTGCTGGCCACCGCGCTCATCCACCGTCACTTTATCGTAGACGCCGCGCTTGAGTTCCGGCAACGCCGCAGCTCAGACCCTGCGCGCGACCGAGGCCGGCGGCAAAACCGGCAAGCAGCTCTTTGGCTCCATGGCCATCGCCGGCATCTATAGCGTGCTGCGCGACGCCCTGGGCATTGTGCCCAGTATGCTATGCACGCTCAACATCCCCGGCGTGACCTTTGGTATCTACAACTCGCCCATGCTGCTCTCCGTCGGCTTCCTCGTGGGCTTCGCCCCGGTCGCCTTCTGGTTTGCCGGCGCCCTGCTGGGCAACTTTGGCATCATCGTGGGCGGCACCGCTGCCGGTCTGTTCGACGTTGTGACTGCACAGGGCATCGTCAAGTCCCTGGGCATGGGCCTCATGATGGGCTTTGGCGTCGCCGTCGTCCTCAAGGACATCCTGCCACAGGTCGCCGGCATCGTCCGCGGTCTAGCCGCCGACAGCTCCACCGACACCGACGAGCAGTCGCTCATCTCGGGCTCCCTTAAGCTCGACGCCGGCATCATCGGCCTGGGCGCTGCCGCCATCGCCGTGATCGTCGCCATCGCGCTCGACCTTGGTCCCGTCCCGGCTGTCATCGTCACGCTGTTCACCTTTGTCACCACCATCATGAGCGCACAGAGCTGCGGTCAGACGGGCATCGACCCCATGGAGATCTTTGGCCTCATCGTTATGCTCATCGTGGCAGCCTTCGCGCAGATCGCTCAGGTCAAGCTGTTCTTTATCGCCGGCATCGTAGCCGTGGCGTGCGGCCTTGCGGGCGACGTCATGAACGACTTTAAGGCCGGTGCCGTGCTGGGCACCAACCCGCGCGCACAGTGGATCGGCCAGGCCATCGGCGGCATCGTGGGCGCCTTGGTCGCCGCCGCCGTCATGGTCGCGCTCGTCACCGCCTATGGCCCGGACGCCTTTGGCCCCGACAAGAGCTTTGTTGCCGCGCAGGCAAGCGTCGTCGCCACCATGGTCTCGGGCATCCCGAGCGTGCCGTGGTTCGTTGGCGGCTTTATCGCCGGCATCGTCATGTACTGGCTCGGCATTCCGGCCATGATGATCGGCCTGGGCGTGTACCTGCCGTTCTACATGTCACTCACGGCATTCCTGGGCTCCTGCGTCAAGCTCGCCTACGACAAGTGGTCCGCCCACCGCGACGCCACCGCTGGTCTTTCTGACGAGGAGAGGGCTGCCAAGGACGCCGCCTTCCAGGAACAGGGCCTGGTTGTCGCCAGCGGCCTGCTCGGCGGCGAGTCCATCGTCGGCGTTATCCTGGCGTTTGTCTCCGTGGGTCTGAGCCTGCTGGGCTAAGCTGAGCAGCTGCTCGACAGCAACCATATTGCCTACGATTTGCCCGGTCGGTAGCTTTCGCGGCTACCGACCGGGCTTTTTGATACCAACGCAAAGAAAGGCCGGCGCGCTGCGTTTAACAGCGCGCCGGCCTTATCGGTTAAGCTATCGAAGCGTTCCTGCTATGAAGCGAAGTTCGTTGCAGAATCTACGCCCGGATCATTACATGTGCTTGCGACGACGATCGCCCAGCGTCACGCCCGCGGCCACGAGCGTAATACCGCCGATAACGAAGACCTCGCCCGCAAGCGCGGAGTCATCACCGGTCTGGGCGAGCGCAGCGTCCGCAGCCTTCTTCTTGGCGACAGGAGCCTTTGCAGCAGCCTGCGCAACCTGAGGCTTGGCCTGCGGCTCAGCCTTGGGATGATACTTGTCGTACTCGGCCTGTGCGGCAGCCAGGGCATCCTTAGCATCGTTAAGCTCGGCAAGCGCGGCGGCATAGGCGTCGTTGGCATCGGACAGTTTGGCATCGGCATCGCTCAGAGCAGCCTTGAGGCCAGCGGCGGCATCGGCGGCGGTCTTATAGCGAGCGTAGGCAGCGTTCAGCTTGACCAGCTTCTCGCTGCCCGTCGTGCCCGCGGCAAGGGATGCCTTGTGGTCGACAGCCTCAAGATCGGCCTTGAGCGCCTCGTCGTTGGCAAGCTCTGCCTTGGCCTTGACGATATCGAGGTTCGCAC
>CABQNA010000226.1 GCA_902465425.1 uncultured Collinsella sp. | reverse complement strand
CCCAGCCGATGCGCCCGCGTAACCGACGGCTGCATCCTATGCGGTGGGTGCGTCGACGCCTGCCCCGTCAACGCTATCTCGATCGAGCGTGACGAGGCCGCCGGCGCGGTTGACCTCGATGCGTATCGAGACATTTGGGCATTCGTGCAGACCGACGAGCACGACGCCGTGGCTCCCGTGGCCTACGAGCTCATGGGCAAGGGGCGCGAGCTTGCCGATGCTCGCGGCTGCCGTCTGGTGGCACTGATCGGCATGAGCCCCGAGGGCTCGCTCAGGGATCTCGAACACCTGGTTTGTGCCGGCGCGGACGAGGTCCTGGCCTGTCGCGACGAGCGCCTGCGCCAAAACGATGCGGAGGTCTACGCCCGCTTGATCTGCGATTTGGTAGCCGAACGCAAACCCGAGGCCATCTTATACGGTGCGACCGCTTTTGGTCGCGAACTGGCACCCGGCGTTGCCGTGCGCTTGCAGACGGGCCTTACGGCTGACTGCACCGTACTTTCGATGGATACGGAGACGGGACTGCTGCAACAGACGCGTCCGGCGTTTGGCGGCAACCTGATGGCCACCATCGTCTGCCCCAATCATCGTCCCCAGATGGCAACGGTTCGTCCCGGCATCTTTAAGGCGCCCGACTTTGACTACGACCGCTCTGGCACGATCACCCAGATATCGCTTGCGGATGATGCTAAGGCTCGTGTCGAGATTTCGATTCCCGCCGAGGAGTGGGGGCAGCAGGCTTCGATCGCCGATGCCGAGCGCCTGGTCGTGGTGGGTCGCGGCATTGGTTCCAAGAAAAACCTTCCGCTGATGCGAAGGCTCGCCGAGGCTCTGGGAGCCGAGCTTGGCTGCACGCGACCTGTCGTGGAGGCCGGCTGGTTAGAGTATCGCCATCAGATCGGC
This sequence comes from uncultured Collinsella sp., assembly GCA_902465425.1. Lineage (GTDB taxonomy): Bacteria > Actinomycetota > Coriobacteriia > Coriobacteriales > Coriobacteriaceae > Collinsella. The sequence goes on along the minus strand of CABQNA010000226.1, from coordinate 1,860 downwards.
CAGACGGGCGTATCGGTTTCGCCCAAGCTTCTCGTGAGTATCGGTGTTTCGGGCGCCATCCAGCATCTTGCCGGCATCGGTGGGGCGGAGTGCATTATCGCCATCAACGAGGACCCAGATGCCCCCATTTTTGGTGCTGCCCAGTACAAGGTTGTCGGTGATGCCGTCGAGGTCGTCGAGGAGCTGCTGGCCCAGCTTGAGCGCTAGGCGCGCGCCAGCCAGTCGCGCATCTCGTCCTTTAGACGGCTCCAGGTTGCCTGCGTGGCAGGGTCGCGTAATGCCAAAGGGCGCGTCGAGCAGGCGGTGGATATCGCCCTGTTCGCGCGCCAGCGCGCGGCTTGCCGGATAGACGAGCTCAAACATAAAGCAGATAAGCCCCACCAAGAAGTCGGCGGGCTCATCGCGCTCATCGCGTGCGACGCAGCGGTGCTCGTCAAAGGCGGCAAGTGTCGGCGACGAGAAACGGCTGCCGAGAAACGTCTTCTCGTCCACCTTGAGGATAGTGTCGACGGTGCTGTCGGCGATGGTGCGCATAATGTCCATCTTGTCACCATCGCGCACGATATCGCAGAAGCTCCGCGTGCGCACGTCGAGCCGCGCGGGTAGGCGGAAATCGCTGTGATAGGCAATGCTCGCTCGGATGAGCTCATCTTCTGCCGGGTCATCGATAAAGTCGCGGATGCTCGTTACGGCGGGTGCATCGGCGGGATTCTCGCCAAAGAGGACCTCGATGCCCAGCGCCGCATGGCTCATGCTCTCGGCGTCCTTAAAGGTGTCCCAGCGTCGCAGCTGCTCAAAGCGGCCCATATCGTGTAGCAGGCCGCAAAGCCATGCCAGGTCAATATCTTCTGACGACCAGCCCTGCTCGCGCGCTACGGCATCGCACGCCTCGGCCACGTGGTACGTATGCTCGATTTTGAGCGCGATGCGTGGGTTGGTGGCGTCGTAGGCATCGGTGTAGCTTTTGAAGGCCGCGCGCGCCCGGTCTCGATCGATAGCTGTCATAATGACTTCCTAAAAAGTTGTGTCTTTCGATCCGGTGGCAATTGTAGGTGAACTCGGTCGCTGTCGGATGATGATTCTGCCGTGTCGCTACATGCGGCTCGGAGACCTTGTCAGGATGAGAAGCGTATGGTGCTCAAAATCGTTAGAACCGTCTGGCCAGTGATGCTTACCTATGTTGCAATAGGCGTGCCGTGCGGAATGATCATGGGGCAGACGGGAATGGAACCCTGGATGGTTTTTGCTCTGAGCAGCACGTTTGTGACGGGCAGCGGCCAGTTTATGATCTGCAATCTTTGGCTGGCGGGTGTACCGGCACCTTCGATTATCGCGAGCGTTGCCGCCATCTCCTCGCGTTTTGCGCTTTACTCGGCATCGATCGCGCCGCATCTGAGGGGTGCCTCGAAGCGTCAGACGCTGGCTGTTGCCGCGACACTTACCGAGGAGGCATATGGCATCTCGCTTGCCAAGTTGGTTGAAGGGGAGGATTGGGGCCCGCGCGAGTCCTTTGTGCTCAACGCGATCCTCATCGCGACATGGGGCGTTTCGTGCACGATGGGCGCCGTTGTCGGCACTGTTGTCGATGTCCCCACCGCTATTGCGGGCTTTGTCTGCACATCGCTTTTTATCTGCCTGCTCTTTTCGCAGCGACTGTCGCGCGGCAACGTTGTCGCAGCGGTTTCGGGCGCGGTGTCCGTCGCCGTATGCAAGTTCTTGGGCCTCACGAATATTGCCGTGCCGGCAAGCGTCGTGGTCGGCATTGCCATTGCGCTGGCGTGCGATGCTGTATTTGACGGAAGAGGTGCCCGCGATGCCCGTTAACGAGTTCTTGGTTCTGTGGCTGTCGTCGTGGGCTGC
>CABQNA010000225.1 GCA_902465425.1 uncultured Collinsella sp. | reverse complement strand
CAGGATGTGGGCGGCAAGGTCGCCATGGTAGGCGACGGCATCAACGACTCCCCCGCCCTGGCGCGCGCCGACGTAGGCCTTGCTATCGGCACCGGCGCCGACATCGCCAAGGAGGGCGCCGACGTGGTACTCATGCGCAGCGACCTCATGGACGTCGCCCGCGCCATCGAGCTGTCGCGCGCCACAATTCGCAACATCAAGCAGGACCTGTTCTGGGCGCTGTTCTACAACGGCATCGGCATTCCGCTGGCGGCGGGCGTGTTCTTCCCCCTCACCGGCTGGCAGCTCTCGCCCATGTTTGGCGCCGCCGCCATGAGCCTGTCGAGCGTGTGCGTCGTAAGCAACGCTCTGCGCCTACGAACCTTTAAGCCGAAAGTGGCAAAATAGGCTCACCATTAAGTCCATTTAGAACGGGTTTTCCAGGTGCCCGAGATTGACCTGAAAGAGGAGCGACGCGTACTTTGATACGCGAGCGACGGATTGAAGGTCAAGGTCGGGTGCCTGGGAAAGCCGGCACAACAGAGAGGAATACCCATGCGTTACACGATCAAGACTTCCGGCCTTATGTGCGGCCATTGCGACGCCACCGTCGAGACGGCACTGCTCAACGTTGCCGGCGTGACCGACGCCGACGCCGATCACGAGACCCAGACCGTCCAGGTGGAGTGCGCCGACACCGTGACCGCCGAGCAGCTCGCTGCCGCCGTCGAGGGCGCCGGCGAGAAGTTCCACGCCCTATCCGTGACCGCCGCGTAGCAGACGCCGCCTACTCAATCCTCAGAAGTTGCGGTGAAATACGGACTGTTGTGCCGCCCTAGGCCTTTAAACGGTCCGTATTTCACCGCAACTGACGGGGACATCCGGAAGATTGACCAGAAACGAGGACCCGCCATGATGGCAGACCATAAATCGGTGACCCGCATGCTCAAGACGGCACGCGGCCAGATCGACGGCATCCTACGGATGGTCGAGGAGGACCGTTACTGCGTCGACATCTCCACGCAGCTCATGGCAACACAGGCGCTCCTCGCGCGCATCAACGCCGACGTGCTCAAGGCGCATATCGAGGGCTGCGTGACTTCGGCAATCGAATCGGGCGACGAGGACCTCAAAGCCGCCAAGCTCGCCGAGATCGAACGCGTCGTCGACAAGCTCTCCAAGTAATTGGGGCATTGGGGACAGACTTCTTTGCACCGTCTTGGTATTCCGGGGACAGGTATGTTTGCACCACATTGGTGCAGATTAACCTGTCCCCCTTGCTCTAAATCGGGTATAAAGGCGTGCAGCATATCGAACGAAAGGCAATTTGCATGAATGACTTTATGAAGGGCCGCAATGGCGCCGATGAACTCACCATCGTGATGGGTTTTGCCGGCATCGTCATCGCGATGATCGGATCGATAGCCCGCATCCAGTGGCTCAGCTGGATTGCCATCGCCGTAATCGTGATTGGCGTGCTGCGCGGCCTGTCCAAAAATATCGATGCACGTCGCAAGGAGAACGAGGCCTTTGTCGCCACGACCGCCAATGTTCCCGGCTTGGGCAAGTTCGTCGCCAGCTTGGGCGGCGGTGCTGCAGCGGCCAGCACCTCACGCGCAGCCGGCACCAGCAAGGAAGACTTTGAGCGCGCCAAGCGAACGGCCAAGAAGATGTGGAAGGGCCGCAAGACCACGGCGTACCTCAAGTGCCCCAACTGCGGCCAGATGCTGTCCGTCCCCAAGGGCAAGGGCAAAATCCGCGTCACCTGCCCCAAATGCCACGCCAAGATGGAAACCCGCTCCTAGCGCCTGCACGCGGGACAATTAATCAGGTTTGTTTGTCCCAGTCTTAAGTATTTGTTCGAAAAAAGCCGAGGCCTCGTGTTGAGCCCTCGGCTTTTTTGAATGTGACAATGGGACCGTCCCTTTGTCACACCTATGCCACGCCATCGCGGGCAAGCTCCTCGGCCAACGCCTCGGCAGGCATGGCCATAATCGCGTCGAGCTCGGCGTCCACCTCGGGAATACGCTTCACCTTGAGCTTGCGCACCAGATCGCCACGGCACATCACGTGCATCGGCTCACGCAAGGCGCACAGGTCATCGAGCGGGTTCTTGCGCGTCACCAAGATATCGGCGGCCTTGCCGCACTCGATCGTGCCAGTCTCGCCGTCCAGCCCCAGCAGCTCGGCGTTGACTTGCGTAGCCGTATGCAGTGCGAAGGCGTTGCTCACGCCGACATACTTGGCAAAATAGGCAACCTCACGCCACATGTCGTACTGCGTCACGAACGGGCAGCTCGAGTCCGTGCCCAGGCCCACCTTAACGCCAGCTTCCAGTGCGGCACGGGCGCTCTCGATAATACCCGAGCACACGATATCGCCGTTCTTCTTTTGCGTATCGGTCGAATGGGTCTTTTTCGGGTCGAGCAATACAAACGGCAGCGCCGGGCTGATAGTGCAGGTCACGCTCGGCGCGCGTCCCTCGAGCTGCGTACCTGCGGCACCGTGATACAGCTCCATGATCTCGGGGGTCATCGGAGCGCCGTGCTCGATTGTGTCGACGCCGGCCTCAAGCGCGGCCTTCACGCCCTCGGTGCTCTCGACATGGGCCATAACCGGCAGGCTCACCTCGTGCGCAGCCTTGCACGCCGCCGCGGCAACCTCGACCGGCATGCGCAGCACGCCCGGCTCGCCCACCTCGGTAGCGTCGAACACGCCGCCCGTCACGAACAGCTTAATGACGTCGGCACCACGCGCATACAGGTCGCGCACCTGTTCGGCTGCCTCGGCGGGACTGTTGGCCACCTGGGCGAACAAGCCCGCACCATGGCCGCCCGGCACCGTGACG
>CABQNA010000224.1 GCA_902465425.1 uncultured Collinsella sp. | reverse complement strand
GCGGCGGGCGCTTGTATACCAAGGCAACCTGCCTATAATGATGCAAGTCAAAAACGCCGAGCGCATCGCACGCACTTGCATCAGGCATCCGAGAGGAGAAAACATACCCATGAAGGCACTCTACAATGACGGTTCGGTGGCCGAGCTCCCGCAGGACGAGGTCGCGCACGTCATCCGCCACTCCGCCGCGCACATCATGGCGCAGGCCATCAAGCGCCTGTACCCCGAGGCCGACTTTGCCTACGGCCCCGCGACCGACAACGGCTTCTACTACGACGTCGACCTGCCCGAGGGCGTCAAGATCAGCGAGGACGACTTCCCCGCGATCGAGGCCGAGATGAAGAAGATCGTCAAGGAGAACCTCAAGTTCACCGTGTACGAGAAGCCCCGCGCCGAGGCCATCGCCCTTATGGAGGAGCGCGGCGAGAAGTACAAGGTCGAGCACATCGGCGACCTGGACGACGACGCCCGCATCACCTTCTACCAGCAGGGCGACTACATCGACATGTGCGTCGGCCCCCACATCTGCTACACCAAGGCCCTGAAGGCCTTTAAGCTCACCGGCGTCTCGGGCGCCTACTGGAAGGGCGACAAGGACAACAAAATGCTCACCCGCATCAACGGCGTTGCCTTTGCCACCAAGGAAGAGCTCGACGAGCACATGCACATGCTGGAGGAGGCCAAGAAGCGCGATCACCGCAAAATCGGCCGCGAGATGGACCTCTTTATGATGCGCGACGAGGCCCCCGGCTTCCCGTTCTTCCTGCCCAACGGCATGATCCTTAAGAACACGCTGCTGGACTACTGGCGCGAGATCCACCACAAGGCCGGCTACGTGGAGATTTCCACGCCGCTCATCATGAACAAGCAGCTGTGGAAGACCTCGGGCCACTGGGACCACTACAAGGACAACATGTACTCCACCGTCATTGACGACGAAGAGTACTGCATTAAGCCCATGAACTGCCCGGGCGGCGTGCTGGTGTACGCCTCCAAGCCGCACTCCTACCGCGAACTGCCCATCCGCGCCGGCGAGATTGGCCTGGTGCACCGCCACGAGCTGCGCGGCGCCCTGCACGGCCTGTTCCGCGTGCGCTGCTTTAACCAGGACGACGCCCACCTGTTTGTGCGCCCCGACCAGCTGACCGACGAGATCGTGGGCGTGGTCAACCTTATCGACTCCGTGTACCAGAAGTTTGGTTTTAAGTACCACGTTGAGCTTTCCACCCGCCCCGAGGACTCCATGGGTTCCGACGAGGACTGGGCACGCGCCGAGGAGGGCCTGCGCACCGCTCTGGAGAAGCTGGGCATGGACTACGAGGTCAACGAGGGCGACGGCGCCTTCTACGGCCCCAAGATCGACTTCCATCTGGAGGATTCGCTCGGCCGTACCTGGCAGTGCGGTACCGTGCAGCTCGACTTCCAGATGCCGCTCAACTTTGATCTGGAGTACGTGGACGCCGACGGTACCAAGAAGCGCCCCATCATGCTGCACCGCGTGTGCTTTGGCTCCATCGAGCGCTTCATCGGTATTCTGATTGAGCACTTTGCGGGCAAGTTCCCCACCTGGCTGGCTCCCGTGCAGGTCAAGGCGCTTCCCGTCTCCGAGAAGAGCCGCGACTACGCCCACGAGGTGTGCGCCAAGCTGGAGGAGGCCGGCATTCGCGTGGTCTGCGACGACCGCGACGAGAAGATCGGCTACAAGATCCGCGAGGCCCGCAGCATCGACCGCGTGCCCTACATGCTCATCCTGGGTGAGAAGGAGGTCGAGGCCGGCAACATTTCCGTCCGCGATCGCTCCAACGAGACCGTTCAGATGAGCGTCGACGAGTTTGTTGCCAAGGTGCTCGAGGAGATCAAGACCCGCGCCTAAGGCAAGCTGTATAACAATTTACAAAGGCGACCGTCCACAGAGGGCGGTCGCCTTTTTTCATGCCCAAATAAGAAAAGCCGCTGGTTGAGCGGCTTTTTTTGTTGCACAAAAAGGTACAGGTTTTTATAGAGGGGTATGGAGATGTACCTACTAGCAGTACATTTTGCGTAATCTGGGCAAACGCTGATTAATTGCTCGTATAATGTCGTCTGTCGAAAGATACAAAAACCTGTACTTTTGCGACTGCGCCTAGCTGCGAGCGAGAAGCCTGTTCTAAACGCCCCTGCATTTGCGTGCGTCGCAAAGCCAAAAGAGGGGGCGAGAACATGGAACAGACGGCACGGCGCCAAGAGCAGCTGCCAGGCGCATTTAACGGCGTCACCACCAACAGCCAGCACGGTCGCGTCCGCTGGTATCTGGTTCACACCCCCAATGGAAAAGAGCGTGAGACCTGCGAAAAGGTCCGCCGCATTATCCCGCACGAGCTGATGCAGGACGCTTTTGTGATGCAAAAGGAGTTCTGGTTTAAGCGGGACGGCGCATGGTCGCTCCAAACCAAACCCATGTACAAGGAATATTTCTTCGTCGCTACGCACGATGCCGCCGCGCTCGATAGGGCTTTGGCCCAGTTGAGCTTTGGCTGTCGCATTGCCGGCAGCAGGGAGCGGGCGTACATGCCCATGCCGGACGATGCGCAGGATTGGTACCGCAGTGTGCTGGACGACGACGGCGTGGTGCGCAACAGCGTAGCGCGCATAGAAGACGGCGTGTTGCACATTGAGCAGGGGCCCTTGGTGGGGCAAGAGGCCCGCGTAAAGAAGATTGACCGTCATAAACGCTGGTGCCTGGTGGACGTGGGCGAAGGCGGCTCCGCTTTTAGGGAGTTGCTACCGCTTGACGTTCCCAGCAAAACATAAGGGAGACGTTGCGCCGGCAATTCATTTGGTTTTTGGATTCA
>CABQNA010000223.1 GCA_902465425.1 uncultured Collinsella sp. | reverse complement strand
GGAACGGAACTCGGGCAGTTCGTGATCTTCCAGGGCATTGAGCATCACGCCGCGCTGAATCTCCTGAACCAGCAGGCTCTCCTCAAAACACGGCGCCTGGGCCACCACGCGACCGCAGTCGTCGAGCACAAACGAACCGCCGGTATACACCGACTCGTCATAGGCACCGACCGGTGCCATGCAGGCAAACCACACGCTGCGCTTGGATGCGATCTTGCGGTAGGCTCCGCTGCGAACGGCGGCAATGGCGGCAGTCTCGCGGTCGGTCATGTCAAACGCGTTGAATTGGAAATACGAAATGAGGTCAACACCGGTCGGCAACATCTCGAGTTCGCGGTCCAAGTCAAAAATCACGGCGATGCGCACGCCGTCCACGTCGAACACCGGCGGCGCCCAACGCGTATCGCTGTTCTCGCCACGCTGCAGGGCAATGCTCGAACGCGCCGGCACCACATGACCGTCCTTGAGCATCATGTAGTCGAGCAGCGGCTGGCCCTCAAACGAAACCGCCGCGGGCACGATGCAGATCATGTCAAGCTCCTGGATACGCTCGGCGACACCAGTCAAGCCGGCAAGCATGTCGTGCTCAAAGTCGGCAGCGCCCACCAGGCCACCGGGCATGGCGCCCATAAAGAGCGGAGCCGGAACGCACAGCACGCGCGCCCCGCGCTCGCGGGCCAGACGAGCCTGGTCCTCGATGCGGCCGCAAATGCCCTCAATATCACCCAGGCGCATATCGATCTGTGCAAGCGCGAGCTTCATGGCCCAGCCCTTTCCGTCGTAAACCATCGAAATCGTAGTAAAAGCGCCGGCCGCATAATGCAGTCGGCGCTTGCATGTGCATATGCTAGCTATGATACCCCGAGCGGGGGCGCGCTCCTAGAATGTCGCGGACCACAGCCCGTGCAGGTTGCAGTAGGCATAGACGGTACCGGTCTTGGAGCCGCCCGCGAAAAACGTCGCGGGTTTCATGCCGGGCTCAAGGTAATGGACCTCTAAGCGGCCCTCGGCCTCAAGGGCGATCCACTCAATGTAGTGCTCGGGCAGGCTGGGGTGCTCGACCGAGCCAACGCGGGCGCGAATCACGTGACCGTCGCGCTCGGTCTCGACAACAGGCACGTGCTTCTCGTGCGCCGCGTCCTCAGTGTTTGCGGTCAGTTCCGTGCAACCGGCAGGGGTCGCAACGTCGTCGCCAAGGGCAGCGATGAGCTTACCGTCGGGGTCCTTAAAGAATTTCGCCATGATGTTCTCCTTTGCTGATGTGCCAATGTTCTTGATGGTTCTTATGCCCAAAGGCAGACAAACCATCCACGGCATTACAAATGAACACATAACGGGCGGGGACGATGGGGCAGCGCGTGCCATCCGCCCTGGCGGCCCCACCCGAGCGGGTTAGCGACCGTCGCCGCCGAGCACGCTGTTGACCAGATCGCGCTTGGACTCCTGCATCTGCATAATGCGCTCCTCGATCGTGTCCTTGGCGATGAGCTTGTACACGGTCACGGTATGTTGCTGGCCAATACGATGCGCGCGGTCAGTCGCTTGGTCCTGCGCCGCCACGTTCCACCACGGGTCGTAGTGGATGACCACGTCGGCCGCCGTCAGGTTAAGGCCCACGCCGCCCGCCTTGAGCGAAATCAAAAAGACCGGCACCTCGCCCGCCTGGAACTGTGCGACCATCTTGGCGCGGCTCTCTTTAGACGATGCGCCAGTGAGCTTAAGGAAGGCGATATCCTCCTTGGCCAAGCGCTTACCGATGATATCGAGCATGCCCGTAAACTGGCTGAACAACAGGATGCGATGCCCGCCGTCGAGTGCGCCGTGCACGAGCTCCATGCACGTATCGAGCTTGGCGCTCCCCGCCTTGTAATCCTCGTAGTGTAGACGCGGGTCGCAGCAGATCTGGCGCAGCTTGGTGAGCTCGGCGAGTACCTTGAGCTTGTCCTTCTTAAACTCCCCGGCCTCGCGGTGCTGCACCTGCTGGGCGATGCGGTCCTGATTTGCCAGGTAAAGCTTGCGCTGCTCACCGGCGAGCTGAGCCATGACCGTATCCTCGATCTTTTCGGGCAGATCGGCCACCACGTCTTCCTTGACACGGCGCAGCACAAACGGCGACACGAGTGCCTGCAGGCGAGCGGCGCTGTCGCCCTCGGAGTGCTCGACCGGACTTTCAAAGCGCTTTGCAAACGATTCACGCGTGCCCAGCAGGCCCGGCATCAAAAAGTCGAAGATGCTCCAGAGCTCGGATAGGCGGTTTTCGATGGGCGTGCCCGTCAGAGCAAAGCGCACGCCGGCCGGCAGGCGCTTGGCGGCGCGAGCCACCTGGGTGAGCGGGTTTTTAATGTACTGGGCCTCATCGAGCACCACACGGGCAAAGTTCTGCTCGACGTACTCGTCGATATCGCGCCGCATAAGGTCATACGACGTCACGACCACGTTATGCTCAGCCACGCCGGCAATCTGCACGCGGCGCTGCGCCTTGGCGCCCACGATTGCGCAAACATCGAGCGAGGGCGCAAAGCGCTCCAGCTCGGCAGTCCAGTTGTACACGAGCGAGGCCGGGCATACCACGAGCGTGGGCTTGATGTCCCCCGCCTCCACGCGCGCCAGGACATGCGCGATCATCTGGAGTGTTTTGCCCAGGCCCATGTCGTCGGCCAAGATGCCACCAAGGCCCAGGTGTTCGAGCGAGCCGAGCCACTGGTATCCGTCGACCTGGTAGCCACGCAGCGTGGCCTTGAGCGAGGCAGGTACCGTAAAGTCCATCTTGCCGAGCGTGTCCAGGCGCTCGAGGGTACGGCGGAACGCAGCGTCGCGATCGGCCTCAAGCGCC
>CABQNA010000222.1 GCA_902465425.1 uncultured Collinsella sp. | reverse complement strand
TGCCTTTGAGGGCTTTATCGTAAGCTGTGTGAGCGGCATGGACGCGCCGGTGAAGCCGTACGCGCTCACCAAGCGCCGCAACACGACCTACCTGGCCGGGCTCGATCCGCATGCACGCGAGGAGCGCCGCGCCCAGATGCTCGCCGCCACACCCGGTGAGCTTCGCTCGCTCGGCGCCGACGTGACGCGCATCGCAGCCGAGTCGCCAACCTGTGTCTTTGGCGGCCGAGACGTCATCGCCAAAAGCAACGCCGGCTTTAATGTCGTCGACCTGTTGGGCTAACGCACAAAGGTAGATTTTTGGGACATGCCTGAAAATCTACCTTTTCTTTTGCCGCTGCTTGGGCGGGGCAGCTCACCCCGTCCCACCAGTTTGTCTCGATCTGTAACATCTAGGCGGCAATATCGGCTCCAGATGTTACAAATCGAGACGTTTCCGGATGACGCCGGCCCTTTGTCTCAATCTGTAACATCTAGGTCCGTTTTTGCCGAGTTACTGTTACAGATCGAGACAAACCGCCGCGAACACCTGCTCTTCGTCAAAACTCACGAAGGTGTCCATGAGCTGCCCCTTTGCGATGATTTGTGTGGTGGTTTGGGTGTTTGCCCAGATAAAACCTGCCAAAATAAACCTGTCCCTTTTTGGCAGGTTTGCTAGAGGAGGTTGGGATGGACAAGGCTGAGTTGCGGCAGGCGGTGATTGCCCGGCGCGATGCGATTGATTTGGATGTGCGGGCGGCGAAGTCTGCCGTTATCTGTGCGCGGCTTGTTGAGCTGTTGGATCGCTTGGATGCCGCGGCGCCGCACACCGTTGCCTCCTATGCCGCGATGGGTTCCGAAGTCGACCCTGCCGCGTTTGCCGCTGCGGCCGCCGCGCGCGGCTGGCGCGTGGCCTATCCGTGCATGCTCTCGGCAATTGATGCCGCAGCTTGTGGCCAGCGCATGTGCATGCGGGCAGTTGCCGCCGGCGATGCGTCCGCGGCTCCGTTTATCGCCCACCCCACGCGGGCCTTTGCGGCCATGGACATCGACAGCAGCCGCTTCCCCATCGTGCCTGCCGAAGCTCTCGGCATGATTATCGTGCCACTCGTAGCCTTCGACCGCGCCGGCGCGCGCCTAGGCTACGGCGGCGGCTGCTATGACCGCTACCTGCCCATGCTCTCACCCGCATGTCAAATCATCGGCATCGCCTTTGACGAGCAGCGTGTCGATGGCGTTCCCGCCGATGCGCACGACCTGCCGCTACCCCACATCATCAGCGCCTAACGGCTGGCGCACCTCCCTACGGCCTAGTGCTCCTCGCCGGCGCGGGCTAGGTCGTAGGGCGTGGTCTGGTAGACGTAGTAGTTGAGCCAGTTGGTGTAGAGCAGCTGAGCCTGGCTGCGCCAGACGTTGCGCGGCTCGGCGGTGGGGTCATCGCCCGGGAAGTAATGCGCCGGCACCTGAGGGTTGAGCCCGCGCTTCACGTCGCGCTCGTACTCCAAGCGCAACGTGTCGGTATCGTACTCGGGGTGGCCAAAGACAAAGAAGCGGCGGCTGTCGGTCGACTTGACGATATACAGGCCCACCTCGTCGGACACGGCCACGACCTCAAGCTGCGGCTCGGCCTCCACGTCCTCGCGGCGCACATCGGTGTTGCGCGAATGCACGGCATAGAAACGGTCGTCGAAGCCGCGGACCAGCGGGCTTTGCGGCTTCACCAGATAATGCTCGAACACGCCACTCGCCTTTACCGGCAGGTCGTACTTCTGGATACCGTAATGATGGTAGAGCCCCGCCTGCGCGCCCCAACAAATGTGCAGCGTAGAATGTACGTGCGTAGTGGACCAATCCATGATCTGGCAGAGCTCGGGCCAGTAGTCGACCTCCTCGAACGGCATCTGCTCCACGGGCGCGCCCGTGATGATCAGGCCGTCGTAGTGGATGTCGCGGATGTCGTCGAACGTGCGGTAAAACGTCTCCAGGTGGCCGGCGCTCACGTGCGTGGCCTCGTGCGTCTTGGTGCGCAGCAGGTCCACCTCCACCTGCAGCGGCGTGTTGGAGAGTTTGCGCATGATCTGCGTCTCGGTGGCGATCTTGGTGGGCATGAGGTTGAGGATGAGCACGCGCAGCGGACGGATGTCCTGGTGCAGCGCGCGGTACTCGGTCATGACAAAGATGTTCTCGCTCTCGAGCTGCGCGGCGGCAGGGAGGGCGTCGGGGATGCGAATGGGCATGGATGCTCCTTACGAGTCAGTTGCAGCTATGGTACAACGACCGCCCCATCCGCGCGAGTGTATCGCCCCGAGACACCGCCAGTGGTCCAAAACAGCCAAAAGTAGAGATTAAGGCATGTCCCAAAAATCTACCGCGCTTTAGCCTGGCAAAGTGGCGGCAGGAAGCTACAATGGTTCGACGCGAAAAACTCGGCCGAAAGGATACGTATATGTACCAGACGCGTAAGATCGGTGTGGTCGGCCAGGGCCACGTAGGAGCACATGTCGCCAACAGCCTGCTCATGCAGGGCATTGCCGACGAGCTGTACCTGTGCGATATCAACGAGGCCAAGGTGACGTCCGAGGTTCAGGACCTGCGCGACTCCCTTTCGTTTGTCCCGTACAACACCAAGATCGTCAACTGCTACGACCACTACGAGGAGCTTGCCTGCTGCGATGTCATCGTCAACGCCGCCGGCAAGGTCGCGCTGGCCGCCGGCAACCGCGACGGCGAGCTGTTCTTTACCACCGACGCCGCCCGCACCTTTGCCAAGCGCATCGTCGACGCCGGCTTTGACGGCATCTTCGTGAGCATCTCCAACCCCTGCGACGTCGTGTGCACCGAGCTGTGGCACCTGACCGGCCACGATCCCAAGAAGATTATCGGCTCGGGCTGCGGCCT
>CABQNA010000221.1 GCA_902465425.1 uncultured Collinsella sp. | reverse complement strand
ACCTGCACGTCCACGTCGAACCGCTCGCGGATGAGGCTCTTGAGCACCTCGATCAGCGCGGGGTCCTCGGCAAAGAACGTGGCGTTTTCGATGGTGTGGATGCAGGCGACCTTGCCGTCCTTGAGTGCAGGGCGAATGTCAGCGGCGCTGCGTACGTTGACCATGCGGTCATGGTTGAGCATTGCCTGGCCGCTCATGTGCGCCATGATCTGCGCCTGGAAGCGCGCGGCGTGGGCGGTGGGAATCTCGTCGGGGACAAATGTGGCGAAGCACTGTGCCCACGGCGTGTTGCCGATCTTTGCGAGCGAGATGGCGCAGGCGTTGCCCTCGATGAGGTCGAAATCTTGCGGATGCGTTTCGTCGCCGGGGAAATAACCGTCGGTGCCCGCGGTAAAGCGCAGGTCAAGATCGAGCGTGGCCCAGCCGATGCGGTCGGCGGTGTCGCAGTGTAGGTCAAATACGGGATATGCCATGGTTCCTCCGGTTGCAGCGTTTCTTTGCAAACTGTCTTTGAATTGTATGACTAGGGTATAGTTAGCGCCATATGTTCACGGCGGCCCGCGTTGTGCGCCGCCCTTATCACGGAGGTTACCATGTCCAACCAGGGCAAGAAGGTCAAGACCCATTATCGCGGCACGCTCGATGACGGCACGCAGTTCGATAGCTCCTACGATCGCGGCGAGCCGCTGGAGTTCACCTGCGGCGCCGGTCAGATGATCAAGGGCTTCGACGCCGCTGTAGTCGACATGCAGGTGGGCGAGAAGAAGACCGTGCACATTCCTGCTGCCGATGCCTACGGTGAGCACAATCCCGAGATGGTTATCACCTTCCCGGCCGAGCAGGTTCCCAATATCGAGCAGATCGAGAAGGGCATGAAGCTCTTCCTGTCCACGTCGAGCGGCATGCCCGTCCCCGCCATGGTCATCGACGTGACGCCCGAGGCCGTGACGCTTGACGCCAATCACGAGCTCGCCGGCAAGGACCTCAACTTTGATATCGAGCTCGTCGAGGTCGAGGACTAGGGCATGCCTGAACGCTTGGTTTCGACGACATGCTTGGGAAATCTCAACGACCCGTCCTATGAGCTCTTGCTTCGCCGGGAGCTGGGCGGCGTCTTTGAGGTCGATGAGCTACTGCTCGATTGGGACCAGGCTGATGTATGCGCGTTTGTGGGCGTGACGGAGCTGGGGCGCACGATCGATGTTCGGCTGGATGCTGCCGACGGCGGCCGTCTTGCCGATGGCGACGTGCTCGCCATTGACCGTTCGGGTGTGGTGCCCGTGGCGGTTGTCGTGCGCCTGCGCAGCGCCGAGGTTTATTTGGTCGAAGTCGACCGCATGGATCCGATTGCGCTCGCGCATGCGTGTTGGGAGATCGGCAACATGCATGCGCCGCTCTTTCGGGGCGACTCGGACGAGCATACCGTGCGCATGTATACGCCGGTGCAGCCTGTTTTGGGCCGCATGCTCCGGGGTGTCGAGGGAGCTCGAATCTCGATCGTTTCGCGCGACCTCGATGCGGGCCGACGCTTTACGTCGAGTGCGGCCGATGTTGTCGTGAGCATGGCTCCCGACTTTACCATCGTTAAAAAGACGCGCGGCTAAGCGCGCGTATGCGCAAGACGGGCTTTGAGGGGCGATCAATCAAAGTCCGTCTTGCTGTTGATAAGAGGCTTTGGGGGAAGCATATGGGTCTTGAGGGAATCAAGCTGATTGCATGCGATTTGGATGGCACGTTGTTGCATCCGGGGGAGTGCGAGCCGCGTCCCGAGGCCTTTGAGCTTATCGATGAGCTGCATCGTCGCGGTATCGTGTTTATGCCGGCGAGTGGCCGTCAATATGCGAGCTTGCGCTACCTGTTTGCCCCGGTGGCCGATGAGCTTGCCTATGTATGCGAAAACGGAGCCCTGGTGATGAGCGAGGGGCGTGCCGTGGTCAAGCGTTCTATGGAGCGTGGCCTGGCCATGGATATCGCGAATGCCGTGGTTGCGTACCCCCGTGCCGACGTGACCCTGTCGTGTGAGGGGCACCTCTACACCATGAGCGGCAACGATGCGTTTGTTGACCACCTGCGCTATGAGGTCCACTGCGATGTGGCGGTGGTCGACCGTCCCGAGGACATCGACGAGGACGTCATTAAGATTGCCTTCCAGACGCCCGAGGTGGAGCAGCCGGCGGCGCTGGAGTATTTCGAGCGCCTCTTTAGCGACCGTGTCGACGTGATGACGTCGGGAACCGAATGGACGGACTTTATCGGCTTTGGTTCGGGCAAGGGCTCCGCGCTTGCCGATTACGGTCGTGCCCTGGGGGTTTCGCCCGATGAGATGATGGCGTTTGGCGACAATGAGAACGATCGCGACATGCTCAACGTCGTGGGCCATCCCTATTTGATGGAGAGCTGCAACCCCACCATGCGCGGCATCAACGACCGCGTCCGCTACGCGCGCACGGTCGAAGAGGAACTGCATCGCCTGCTCGCCGAGTAGATATATGTGGCATGCCTAAAAATCTACTTTTTGCTGCAGAGTGCAGAAAGGTGGATTTTAAGGCATGTCCCAAACATCTATCGGCAGTCGGGGCAGAGACCCTCGAAGATGGTGTAGTGTGACGTGACGTGCCAGCCGATTTGCTCGGACGCCTTGGCGTCGAGCTGGGCATCGAAGGGGAGCGGTACGTCGATGACGCGGCTGCACGAGGTGCAGATGATATGCGCATGCGGCTCGATCGTGCGATCGAAGCGGCTGCCGCCCGGCGTCTTGATGGAGAGAATTTCGCCGGCGTCGGCCAAGAGATTGAGATTGCGGTAGACCGTACCGCGGCTGATCTTGTCGTCCTGTTCGCGCACGGCGTTGTAGATCTCATCGGCGGTGGGATGGTTATAGC
>CABQNA010000220.1 GCA_902465425.1 uncultured Collinsella sp. | reverse complement strand
GCATCTCGACCCAGAAGCTCCACGCCCGCGGCCCCTTCGCCGCCGAGGCTCTCACCACCTACAAATACAAGCTCCGCGGCACCGGCCAGGTCCGCCCCTAACGCCCACGCAAGAAAAACCGCCACAAAGGTGCCTGTCCCCTTTGTGGCGGTTTTAGCTGGCGCGGGCGGTTAGGCCTGGAAGGTATCGCGATCGGGCGCGAAGGACTGCATGGCCGCGATGGTGCGGTCAAAGAGCTCGGGGAGCTCCCAGCCGAGCATCTCGGCGCCCTGCGAAATCACGTCGCGCGAGCAGCCGGCGGCAAAGCGCTTGTCCTTGAACTTCTTCTTGAGCGACTTGGTCGTAAAGTCCATAACGCTCTTGCTCGGGCGCATGATGACTGCAGCGCCGATCAGGCCGGTGAGCTCATCGCAGGCAAACAGGATCTTCTCCATCTGCAGCTCGGGTTTGGGCAGCGAGGTGTTGAAGTCCGACGTGTGCGTCTGGATGGCGCGAATGAGCTCGGGAGACGCACCTTCGCCCTTAAGAATCTCGGCAGCATAGATGGTGTGGTTCATGGGGTCGTCCTCATGCTCCTCCCAATCCAAGTCGTGCAGCAGGCCGACGATGCCCCAAAACTCCTCGTTCTCGGGGTCGAACTCGCGCGCAAAGTAGCGCATGGTGCCCTCGACCGTCTCGCCATGGGTGATGTGGAACGGGTCTTTGTTGTGCTCGTTAAGCAGTTCAAACGCGCGGTCGCGGGTGATTCCGGCGGTAAGCGGCTCTGCCATAGGAGACTCCTTGTGCTCGTGGGTATCGATAAGAATGAATACTACTAGAACAAGAAAACCACCACAAAGGTGCCTGTCCCCTTTGTGGTGGTTTTGGCGCGGTTGGGTTAGTTGAGGGCGGCTTGGGCTAGGCGGGCTTCGGCGTCCTCCTCGGTGACGCCCAAGGCCACAGCGAACTCCTCGATGGAGCGGCGTTTGGCCTCCTTGAGTACGCGCATGTAGTAGGAGCTGGGCTTTTTATCAGCTTCCTCAGCCTGGCGAATGCGGTGCATCATGGTTTTTGCCACGCGGACCGTCTCGGGCGCGCCCAGCTTGAGCTGCTGCTTAAAGTGCGTCTCCTCAAGTGAGCTGTTGCGCTCGGTAAAGGTGTCGCACTCCAGCTCGTCGTAGTGGCTCAGCAGGTGCTCGGCATCTTGCTGCGAGATAGCGGCGTGCAAACGGTCGGCCTGCGCCACGGGGTACATGAGGATCGTCTGCGCATGTCCCTGCTTGGTCTCGAGCAGCAGCATGGGCTGCGGCGTGTCGTCCCTAAAACCGACGACGGTGCAGACTCCCTGGCCCGGATGAATGACGTGTTGACCGATTGAGAACATGCTGCCTCCAACTTATACGAATTTACGTATGACTAGAATAACACGCTGACGTGCGCAAACCCTTACTTTATGCAGGAAAAGCACACAACTCCGATAGGTAAGAGTATTCGATAACAGACGCAGCTCATTCACACCTTTATGCATTTTCAACGCTTGCATAATCTGCAGGCAGACCGGCATCTTTGAGTGACTCCATACAAGCTGTAGTCAATTTTGTGCATATGCAATATCTATTAGCTTTACCCTGCGACAGTAGCTACTGCTTGTGATAGAGTGCTACAAACTCTGGCTTTTGCCCTACGAGTGACCAAGAGCTCGGGGGCTTTAACACAAGGAGGACCTATGCCCGAGAAGATTGAAGAGCTGGTACGCGCTGCGCTTGCTGCGGCCCAGGAGGCCGGCGACCTTTCCGCATTTGAACTTGACGATTGCGCTATCGAGCGACCGGCTGACACTTCTCATGGCGAGTGGACCTCTACCATGGCCCTGAAGTCCGCCAAGCTGGCCCACTGCGCCCCGCGCAAGATCGCCGAGGCCATCGTTGCCCATATGCCCGAGGACCCCGCGATTGAGAAGGTCGAGATCGCAGGCCCTGGCTTCATCAACTTCTACCTCTCCGTTGCCGTCAAGAATGCCATCTTTGGCGAGGCTCGCGAGAAGGGCATGGACTTCGCTAAGTCCAACGTCGGTGGTGGCCTGAAGACCCAGGTCGAGTTCGTTTCCGCCAACCCCGTCGGCCCCATGCACATTGGCCACGGCCGCTGGGCCGCGCTGGGCGACTCGCTCTGCCGTGTTATGGACCACGCCGGTTACGACATCCAGCGTGAGTTCTACATCAACGACCACGGCTCTCAGATGAACACCTTCGGCAACTCCATCAGCACGCGCTATATGCAGCTTGCCGACATCATCGCCAAGCAGGGCGTGGATATCGACGAGGCTCACAAGATCTTGATCGCCGACCGCGACGCCTTTGTCGCCGACGAGAACGACGAGCATCCCGAGACCCATCCGTATCAGGACAACTTTGCCGAGACCCTGGGCAAGGACTCCTACGGCGGCGACTACATCATCGACGAGGCTGCTGAGTTCTGGCGCACCGACGGCGATAAGTGGGTCGACGCCGATCCTCAGGAGCGCATGGAGAGCTTCCGCGAGCGCGGCTACGTAAAGATGGTCGACAACATGCGCGACCTCTGCCACGCCGTCAATTGCGACTTCGATCGTTGGTTCTCCGAGCGCTCGCTGTATGTGAAGGACACCGAGGGCGAGACCGCCGGCACCTCCGCCGTCGACCGCGCTTTTGAGAAGCTCGACAAGATGGGCTACCTCTATACCAAGGACGGCGCCCTGTGGTTTCGTTCCACCGATCTGGGCGACGACAAGGACCGCGTGCTGATCAAGTCCGACGGCGAGTACACCTACTTTGCCTCCGACGTCGCCTATCACTGGGATAAGTTCCAGCGCGTCGACCACGTCATCGACATCTGGGGCGCCGACCACCACGGCTACATCGAGCGCGTCCGCTGCGTCTGCGATGC
>CABQNA010000219.1 GCA_902465425.1 uncultured Collinsella sp. | reverse complement strand
ACCTCGGCCGTCATGCCCGGCTTCAGGCGCGCGTCGGGCGCCTCTATGAGAATGTCGACGTTAAAGGTTACGCTGCCGCCGCCACCGTTGGCGGCGTCGGAGTTTGCCACCGAGGCGATGGCCGTGACCGTTCCCTGGCTTACGATATCGGGAAACGCGGGATACGTGACGTTGGCACTCTGCCCAACGGCGATCTTGGCGATGTCCTTTTCGCCCACCTGCACGGTCACCTTCATCTTAGATAGGTCGGCGATCTGCATGCACTGCTTGCCGCCGCTCGTATCGCTTTCGCCCATGATCATGCCGCCTGTTACCGTGGCGCCCACCTTGGCGTTGAGCTCCACGATACTGCCCGAGCTCGGGGCCGTGACCGTACGACTGGCCGCCTTGGCGTTCGCCTGATCGAGGTTTGCCTGGGCCGATGCGAGGCTGCGCTGCGCGGCCGATACGGCGTTCGTGTCCGCTGATGCGGCAGAGACGCCAGCCGCTGCGGAAGCTCCCTCGACGTCCGTCGTTGGGGTGGCCTGCGCGGCAGCTGCGGCTTTCTGCGCGTTGGCGAGGTCTTCCTGAGCGGCTGCAACTGCACGTTGCGCCTCGGCAACGTTGCGATCGAGCTCGTCGTTTTTAATGGTCATAAGCACGTCGCCCTCGTTGACGGATTGGCCTGCCTGCACGTTGATAGAATCGACCGTGCCGTCGACAGAAGGGGAGACAACTGAGGACGAAATGGGTTTGAGCTGGCCTTTCGCCTCGACCGTTGTGGTAAACGTGCCCTCGGTCACCATGTCGGTCACCGGCCCGTTGTTGCCTGCGGGCCGTGCGTTGATGGCTAAGGTCACGACAACGGCGATGAGTACAATGGCGGCCACGACGCCGGCCGCAATGCCGCGTCGGATGAGCTTTTTGCGTCGACGTTCGGCACGCTTTGCCTTGAGCTTGGCGTAGGCCTCTTCATCGGAAATCTCGGTCGCATCGTTCGTGCGTCCGCTCTGCTTGTCGGCATGTACGTTTGTAATCAGAGGAATCGTTTCGGTGGCACCTTCGGGCGTGTTCTCGGTATCATCTGGGCCCGGGGTGATCGTGGGGACATTCGGCATAGCGTCTCCTTTATAGAAAGTACCTCGATAAGTATATGCGCCCACCGGTTGGGGCGGGCGCATAGGACGGTTTCTTTCGGAACTGTTAGATTGGTCGCAGCGGTTCCACGTTGTAGGAATGTGCGCGTTGCACTACGAGTGGACAACCACGCACAGGCCGACTTTGATGCAGTCGTGAAGCGCCTTGGCGTCTGCCAGGCGCAGGTTGATGCAACCGTGGCTGCCGCACCACTTGTACGACTCGGCATTATCGAAGCTCTTGTCGTTTTGCCATGTAGCGTCGTGGAAGCCGATCATATTGCCCTCGAACGGCATCCAGTAGCTCACCGGGCTCTCGTATTTGGGCTTACCGGTTTCGGGGTCCTTGGCTCCAATCAGGGTGCTGCCGCCGTCGTTGCTGTTGATCTGCCACACGCCCTCGGGGGTGGCGTCTTCGCCCGGTTTGCCGGAAATAAAGTTGGCCTCCCAAACGATATTACCGTTCTCGTCATAGTAGCGCGCGTGCTGCTCGGACAGGTCGACGTCGATATACGCCTTCCAGTCGGGCTCTCCCTTTGCGGTAAAGGTGTCGGCCTTCTGGGAGTACTTGATCTCGATTTCGCCGGTCTGCTTGTTGTTAATGGCGTCCTCGACCTGCTTGGCGAGCGAGCTGCTGTCGATGGACCAACCAAAGTCGCCGCCTTCGACGGCGCACTGCTTGCCATCGGCGCGCGTCCACCAGCGAGTGGAGCCCACGGTATTAAAGCCGTTAGCGAGCTCGGCTGCCCAGCTGCTGATCTGCGACGTATCGAGCGTGGGGTTGGCCGGATCGGCAAAGCTGATCCACTGCAATACGGAGCCGCCATCAACCTTGCCGGCATCCTCGCCGTTGAGCTTGAGGGTCACGTTGACGCCCAGGAAGTTGTTGGCGGCATCGCATGCGGCCTGAATCTGATCATCGGTCAGCGTTCCATTGAGCGGCTCATAGGCATCGTTGCCGAGCTTGGAAAGATCTACGGTCTCGGCCAGCGAGGCAAGCTCGAGCTCGGCATACTTAATGACATGCTCGCGGTTGAGTTTTTCGTTGGAGCGCGCCTTCTCGACGGTAAACTTGCCAGCCTGCTCGTCATAGGAGCTATTGGCCTCGAACGTGCCCGAACGGCCCTCGTTAAACTCGTCGATGGCGGCGCCCAGATCCTTCTCAAACTGCTTTTGGTCAAAGGTGTCGGAGAGCATGGACAGGTCGACGTCTTGATCAAGATCGACTTCGTTGGAGGTAGCGGTTGTTTTGGTCTTGCCGCTTAAGGATTCCACAAGGCGGACCGGCCATACAAAGGCTTCGTTGTGGCTGATGATCTCTTTTGCGGCAGCTTCGCCGTCGACGATGGGCTCATCGGACTCGGGCTGATAGGTCCAGCTAAAGTCATCGCCTGTCACGGTGAGCTTATAGTGCTTCCATGCCGAGTTGACTTTGGTGGCGGCAGACGAAGCGTTGGAGAGCGAGACCTCGACGCCGGCGATGGTGGTGTTGGGGTAGGCTACCTGCGAAAACGCTACGACGCCTACGATATAGACAATGACGATAAGACCCAGGACGACAAAGAGCGTCGTCTTTTTGCCCGACTTATTGTTGCCGGCGGACTTGCGCGCGGGGCCGCGATCGCCTCGGGCGTGCGTGGGGGGCTGCTTGGGCGCATTGCCGTTTGCCTGGCGCTGCTGTCGCTGTTGGTTTGGGCGTTGGGAAGCGTTTGCAGCACCACGCTGCTGACCGTGGCTCGGCGCGATAGGACGCGGTGACTGAACGCCGCCGGTGTGCCTGCTCGGCTGCTGCGGATCGGGAATCA
>CABQNA010000218.1 GCA_902465425.1 uncultured Collinsella sp. | reverse complement strand
TCGCCTGCCTGGACAGTTGCTTTGGCTCCTACAAGCCACTCGACCGCGCGCTCATCCGAGTCACCCGCAACGCCGACATCGATCCGGACGGCGAGGGCGTCGAAGAGGAAGAGGACTACCGCCAGCACATGAAGCGTATCCTTAAGAAGCGCCTGCGTCTGCAACCGGTAGTGCTCGCGGTCTCGGGGTCGCTCGAGAAGGCGACGCTCAAGACCATCCGCAAGGCGCTCGAGCTTTCGCGCCGCTCTGTCTTTACCTGCGATATCCCACTCGACCTGGGCTACGTCTTTGGCATTGAGGGCAAGATTCCCGAGCACCTGCGCAACGAGCTGCTCTTTACGCCGTTTAGGCCGCAGTCCAACCCCAACATCGACATGACCCGCTCCATCCGCGAACAGGTGCTGCAGCACGACAAGCTGCTCTTTTATCCCTATGAGGCCATGAACCCGTTCTTGGACCTGGTGCACGAGGCCGCCTATGACCCCGAGTGCATCTCGTTGCGCATCACGCTCTACCGCGTGGCCAAGCAGAGCCGCCTGTGCGAGTCGCTGATCGATGCCGCCGAGAACGGCAAAGAGGTCACGGTGCTCATGGAGCTCCGCGCGCGCTTTGACGAGCAGAACAACATCGAGTGGGCCGAGCGCCTGGAAGAGGCCGGCTGCACCGTCATCTACGGCTCCGAGGGCTTTAAGTGCCACTCCAAGATCTGCCAGCTCACCTATCGCGAGGGCATGGCGCTAACGCGCCTGACGCTGCTGGGCACCGGCAACTTTAACGAGAAGACGGCCAAACTCTACAGCGACTTTATGCTCATGACCGCCCACCCCGGCATCGGCGAGGACGCCAACCTATTCTTCCGCAACCTGTCGCTGGGCAATCTGCGCGGCGATTACCGCTTCCTGGGTGTGGCGCCCGTAGGCCTCAAGCCGCTCATCATGCGCGGTCTGGATCGCGAGATTCAGCGCGCTCTCGCTGGCGAGCCCGCCCGCGTGTTCTTTAAGCTCAACTCGCTCACCGACCGCGAGGTCATCGACAAGATCGCCGAGGCATCGTGCGCTGGAGTCCGCGTGGACATGATCATCCGCGGCATCTCGTGCCTCAAGCCCGGTGTTCCGGGCAAGACCGAGAACGTGCATGTCCGATCCATCGTCGGACGCTTTTTGGAGCACGCCCGTGTTTACGCTTTTGGCGTGGACTCGGACATGATTTACCTGAGCTCGGCAGACATGATGACACGCAACACCGAGCACCGCGTGGAGATCGCCTTCCCCGTGCTCGACCCCACCTGCCGCGCCCTGGTACACGAGTACATGGGCATGCAGCTGCGGGACAACGTGAAGGCACGCAGTCTGACGAGTGACGGCACCTGGGTTCCCGTGGAGCGTGCAGAGGGTGAGAAACCCTTCAACTCGCAGGAAGCCCTGCTGGAGCGTGCCTATCGCAACGCCGAGGCCGCCGAGGCAAGGCCCGCCCCTGCTCCTGAGCCGCAGCCGGCCACACCCAAGGTTCAGAAGGTCCAGGCGACCGTCATTGAGCCCGAGCCCGCACCTGCACCTCAGCCCGAGCCGCAGGTCACCAAGCCCGCACCCGAGACGAGCGCCCGTCGCGATAAGCCCGCCGGCAAGACCAAGGCCATCGAGCGCCATCGCCCCGGTCGCGTGCGCATGGGCTTGGGCCTGATCGGCCTGGGTCTTAAGACGCTCATTACCGGCAAGACGAAATAGTCGTTTGTAGAAGCAGTTTGTAGAAGCGCCCCGCATTTGAGGAAAGCCTCGGATGCGGGGCGCTTTTCCCTGCTACCATGGTGCGAATAACAACGCGAATGACGGGCAGGGATATGAAGCTCACCATAGAATCGATGACCTACGGCGCCGACGGGCTGGCGCACGCCGACAACGGCAAGGCCGTCTTTGTGCAGGGCGCCGTAGCAGGCGACACCGTCGAGGCCGAGGTCGTACAGGACGGCAAGTCGTTCATGCGCGCCCGCACCACCGAGATTCTGGAGCCAAGCCCCGATCGCATTCAGCCTCCCTGCCCCTTCGTGGGCATTTGCGGCGGCTGCTCGTGGGGCAATCTCTCACGCACGGCACAGCTCGCCGCCAAGGAGCAAAACCTGCGCTCCACGCTCGAGCGCATCGGCAAGTTCGCTCCTGAGCAGGTCGATGAGTTGGTACAGCCCATCTGCCACACCAAGGACGACTGGGGCTACCGCAATAAAATCGAGCTCGAACCAACCGTCGTCAACGGTCGCGTGCGCCTTGGCATGCACGGCGTCGATCCCAGCAAGATTGTGACCGTCGATTCGTGCCCGTTGTTCGACAAACGCTTCCCCAAGGCACTCAAATCGGTCGTCGGCGCGCTCAATTATCTGAGCGGCAGCCACGACCTGGGTCTCGAGCGCGTGGGCATTCGCGCCTCGCGTCGCACCAAGGCACTCGAGGTGGCGCTCTGGACGCCTACGGGCTCTTTCCCGCGCTCGCAAGTCTCGCGCGTGTTGGCAGACGCCGCGCACCCCACAAGTGTCGTGCGCGTGATGAGCAAGGGCGAAAAGAAGGCCCGCCGTGTCTCCAAGGTCGAAATGCTCGCCGGAGAGGGCTCATGGACCGAGAATATCGCCGAGGGTCAGATGCGCTTGTCTGCCCCGTCTTTTTTCCAGGTCAACACCAAGGGTGCCGAGATTTTGATCGAGCTTGTCATGGAAGCGCTTGACCCGCAGGAAGACGAGCTTGCCGTGGACCTGTACTGCGGTGCCGGCACCTTTACCCTGCCGCTCGCCCGCCGCTGCGACTTTGTCGCCGCCGTCGAGGCCTACGGCCCCGCCGTGCGCGACCTGCGCCGTAACCTGGAGATCAACAAGCTTGATAACGTCGACGTCATTGGCGGAGACGCGGTGCGCGAGTTCCCCGACCAGGATGCCGACGT
>CABQNA010000217.1 GCA_902465425.1 uncultured Collinsella sp. | reverse complement strand
GCAGCGGCGGCCGCAGCCGGCTTCTTCTCCTCGGGCTCCAGAGACTCGGGCTTGACGCGCACGCCAGCCTTAGCCTCAGTCACGAGATGTTTTGCGATCGCATGTGCAGTGTTCTTTGCGTCAAAGCGCTGCGAATATGCCTCGATGAGCATAGGCAGGTTGACACCGGTGACGATAGCCCAGGAATCGTGGCCCTCGATGAGCCCGCTGATCTGGTTGAACGGCGTGCCGCCCCACAGATCAACGAGGAAGAGCACCTGCTCCTGGTCCTCGAAGGAAGCGACTGCTTCCTCGACCTTGGCACGGAAATCGTCGGGGCCCATGCTCGGCTCGAGCGAGACCACGGCAACAGACGGCTGATCGCCAAAGACCATCGAGCCCGTCTGCTTGATTCCAGCTGCCAAGTCCCCGTGGCTAGCAAGAACAATACTTACCATCACATAACCTCCTTTTTGTCTACGTATTTCCTACACGACATGAAGGAAGTATACCTGTTTGGTTTGTGGAATTATAGCTAAATTCGTAAAAGGTTGGATTATTTGTTTAAACGTCTAAGTTTGTTACAAATTGATTACGTTGCCGGTTTACAGCTTATTGCCTGCTAAAACGTGATTTGCTGATTGCTTTCAAAGACATATAAAGGTGCACTGTTCGTTAAGACCGCTTTTAGGTGGATCCCAATGCGTCTGCGTGCCACCATTTTGTTTAAACAGACATGACTTGACTAACCGAAGCAAATATGTTTAGAACTCTAGCCCATGTAGTCATTGGATGTTAGGCGATGTGGAGAGGGTTGGCGGCGTCAACGGCATCGGGGGCGTCGGAGAGGCCGTCAGGAGCAGCGTCTGCCGGGTCCTCGTCGGGGGTCTCGATCTGTTTGATCATGACCTCTTGGCCCTGCAGCAGGTATGTCTCGCCGCTACCGCAATGGGGGCAGGTCTTGCCGTGCTCGACCGTCGCGTAGTCGCGGCCGCACGCCTCGCAATGCGTCACGGCCTCGACAGGCTCCACAATAAGCTCCGCACCCTCGGTGATGGACTTTTTATCTGCCGCCCAGCGCCAAGCGTCGAGCAGCAAGTCGGGAACGACGCCCGAGACCTCGCCCAGTAGCAACGTCACGCTCGAAACGCGACGCACGCCATGAGCGCGCGCCACATTCTCGACATCGCGAATGATGTGATAGACGATTCCCAATTCGTGCAAGGTAGAAACCTTTCAACAACGGTTGATGCGATGCAAACTCAAAGCAAGGGGACGGCGAAATCTAGTCTGCGCCGTCCCCTTACCGGCCATGGTTACCTATTTACGACCGAACTTGATTTTGATTGCGCGTTTCAAAGCGTACTTACCCAGACTGGGGAGCTTTTGCTCGTATTTGACCATCGTGGAGCACTCGGGGCGGTCGCGATCCAGATGGATGGCGTCGAACGCGCACTTGGTGGTGCACAGGCCGCAGCCGATGCACTTGTTGGGGTCGACGATCGAGGCGCCGCAGCCCAGGCAGCGAGCGGTCTCGGCGCGCACCTGTTCCTCGGTAAAGGTCTCGACGTACTCGCTAAACGGCGCGGCCTTCTCGCGCTCGCGGTCCACATGCGCAACCTCGCGGCTCGCGTTGTCGTAACTCTCGAGCACAACGTCGTCGCGGTCGAGCGCGGTGTAGCGGCGCTGATTGCGGCCGATGGTGAGCGTAGAGCCCGGCTGCACAAAGCGATGGATGGACACCGCAGCCTCGTGACCGGCGGCGATGGCGTCGATGGCAAAGCTCGGACCGGTGTAGACGTCGCCGCCTACAAAGATGTCTGGCTCGGCGGTCTGATAGGTCTGGGGATCGGCAAGGGCGCCCTGACCGCGGCCAAGCTCCACCTTGGAGCCAGCCAGCAGGTCGCCCCACACAATGGACTGGCCAATCGACATGACGACACGGTCGGCATCGACACGGCGCAGATCGTTCTCATCGTACTCGGGCGCAAAACGACCCTCGTCGTCATAGACACGCGTGCAGCGCTTAAAGGTGATGCCGCACACACGACCGGCCTCGTCCAGGTGAATCTCCTTGGGGCCCCAGCCGCAGCTGATGTGGGCGCCGTCCTCAACGGCCTTGCGACGCTCCTCCTCGCTGGCGGGCATCTGGGCCTCGCTCTCCAGGCAGAACATCTCAACGTGCTCGGAACCCAGACGGCAGGCGTTGCGGGCAACGTCGATGGCCACGTTGCCGCCGCCCACCACGATAGTGCGGCCGGACAGGGTATCAATCTTGCCGCTGTTAACCTCGCGAAGGAAGTCGACGGCCACGGTCACGTCCTCGGCACCCTCGCCCGGAATGCCGGCAAGACGGCCGCCCTGACAGCCAATAGCCACGTAGAAGGCCTTAAAGCCCTGCTCGCGCAGCTCATCGAGCGTCACATCGCGACCGACCTCCACGCCATAGCGGAACTCGGCGCCCATCAGGCGAATGACCTCGACCTCGGCCTCGATGACGTCCTTCTGCAGCTTAAAGCTGGGAATGCCGTAGGTGAGCATGCCGCCCGGGCGCTCGTTTTTCTCGAACACAACGGGCTTGTAGCCCTTCTCGGCCAGATAGAAGGCGCAGGACAGACCGGCCGGACCGGCACCGATGATGGCGATCTTCTGGTCGAAGCCGCCGGCACGCGTCGGGGTCACCACGGGCGGGACGTAGCGGGTCACGGCATCCAGATCGCGCTGGGCGATAAACTTCTTGACCTCGTCGATAGCCACGGCAGCGTCTACACGGCCGCGGGTACAGGCATCCTCACAGCGGCGGTTGCACACACGGCCGCAGATAGCGGGCAGCGGGTTCTCGCGCTTAATGAGTGCTAGGGCCTCGTCATAGCGACCCTGAGCCGCGAGCTTTAAATAGCCCTGAACGGCAACGTGCGCGGGGCAGGCCGTCTTGCAGGGAGCGGTGCCGGACTCATGCGTCTCGATGCGG
>CABQNA010000216.1 GCA_902465425.1 uncultured Collinsella sp. | reverse complement strand
TCGCTTAACCACCCAGCTTAGATGCCCTCGCCCGCATATTCGCGCGCTCGCATCCGTTACTCGGCTGGCCTGTATCGACGACCATCTCGGCGATGTCTACTAAGACGTGCCTATGCGGCTCGTCCGTTGGGACCGCAGCTCCGGGGTGATTTTCATCGGTCGCATGCACGGGTTCTCAGCGCTTCCCGCTCTCTGTAGCATGCGGACGGCCGACTACTCGTCCCCATCAACGCTTATGCGGAGTATGCTAGCACGTTCCGCGCCGGCGAAAAACCCTCAACACTGGTTTTATACGTTCGAAATTTCTCGCGGCCGAGGACCTTCTCTAGGAGCAAAATACCTGAAAGCACTCTATCGAACGAAAGAAGGCACCTATGCGCACGATTGGAATGAGCGACTACACCGTTGGCGAGGATTGCTTTACCGAGCTACCCGCCGCACTGGCGGAGTACGGCGCGAAGAAGGTCGCCATCATCGGTGGCAAGCGAGCCCTGGCTGCGGCGCTGCCGGGCATCGAGGCGGCGCTTGAAGGTACCAATGTCGAGATTCTGGAGACGCGCGTCTACGGCACCAACAGCACGCGTGCCAATATCGCCAAGGTCGTGAACTCCCCTGCCTGCCAGGAAGCTGACGTGCTTATCGCATGCGGCGGCGGCAAGGCGCTCGACACCGTGAAGACCGCAGCAATCGAGCTCAAGAAGATCGTCTTTACCGTGCCTACAATATGCTCCAACTGCTCGGCCGCGACCGCCATTGCCGTTGTCTACAACGACGACGGCTCGCTCGAGGGCTATTCGTACCCCAACCGCCCTGCGCACATCTTCATCAACCCCAAGATCATCGCCGAGGCGCCAGCGGAGTACTTCTGGGCCGGCGTGGGCGATGCCCTATCTAAGCAGCCCGAGGTCGAGTACGCCACGAGCGCCGGTAATTTGGAGCACACCGCCGGTCTTGGCCTGGCACTCGCCCACACCTGCTCCGAGCCGCTGTTTACCTACGGCGTGCAGGGTCTAAAGGACGTGCGCCAGGACCTGTCGAGCGAGGCCGTTAAGCAGATCGCGCTCGATATCGTGGTCAACACGGGCTATGTCTCGAACCTGACCAACCAGAACGATTACTACTACAACTCGAGCGTGGCACATGCGTTCTACAACGCCACGTGTAGCATTCCGCGCGAGGGCACCTACCTGCACGGCGAGGTCGTGAGCCTGGGCGTACTGGTGCTGTTTGCCTATACGGGCGATACCGAGAACCTTGAGCACTACGCCGCCTTTAACAAGCAGATGGGGCTGCCCGTGACGCTTGAGCAGGTCGGGCTTTCCGAGGCCGATATCCCTGCCCTGTGCGAATACGCGCACGCCACCAACGAGTGGAAGCAAGGCAACCCTGAGCCCTTCACCGACGAAAAGTTCGCCGCCGCCATCAAGGCCGCCAACGCTTACGGCCACTCTATCCTGGCGTAACCGCCCAAAACCGCCACAAAGGGGACAGTACCTTTGTGGCGGTTTTTTGTTGCTGCAACATGCTCGAGTCGAATTCGCTTGCCGGAATCACACGGTAGCCGTGGCGCAGGAGCAAATCGACGAAAACGCCGTTGCCCGCCGTGAGCTTACCGCTAAAGGTGCCATCGTAGATGCGACCTGCGCCGCACGAGGGGCTGCGGTCCTGAAGGATGCACGCGACTATCTCTTCCGGTCCGCCTGCCTGCTCGCACATATCGAGCGCACGCTCAGCACCCAGGCGAAACTCGCGATCGACCGAAATGCCCTCGCAGGTACGGACTTCTCCGTTCACAATCTCGGACGGCTTGCGCGGTGTGGGCAGGCCGCCAAAGACCTCAGGGCATACCAACAGGACCTCGGTCCCCGTGCGCTCGCAAGCCTCGACCAGTTCGCGATGGTAGTTGTCGAGCCCGTTATACTTGCAGCTCTCGCCCATCAAGCAGGCGCTCACCACGATCTTCATACATATCCCTCCCACGTAAAACGCCCCATTTGAGATAGAGACTCAAATGGGGCGTTCAACAATGTGCAACCAGCCTTACTGTTGCTTTGGCATCAGCGGATTTTCGCGCGTGAGGAGATTCATAAACTCCTCGCCCGTGATCGTCTCCTTCTTGTACAGATAACGAGCCAGCTCGTGGAGCTTAAACTTGTTCTCCTTCAGGATCTGCAGAGCGCGGTCGTGCGCATCCTCGATCAGCTTGGCGACAATCGCGTCCACGCGCTCGGCCGTACCGGGGGCGCAGGTGAGCGACGTGTCCTGGTTGAGGTACGCATTCTGAACGGTACCGAGTGCCATCATGCCAAACTCATCGGACATACCAAAGCGCGTCACCATGTTACGGGCGAGCTTGGTGGCCTGCTCGATATCGTTGGCGGCGCCGGTCGTCATCTCGCCAAAGATGAGCTCCTCGGCTGCACGGCCACCGCAATAGACGGCGAGCTTGTCCAGGACCTCCTGACGTGTGGTCAGGAAGCGCTCGTCCTCCTCAACCTGCATGGTGTAGCCCAGAGCACCGCTCGTACGCGGCACGATGGTGATCTTCGTGACCGGCGCAGAGCCCTTCTGGCGGGCGGCAACGATGGCATGGCCGATCTCGTGGTAGGAAACGACCTGCTTCTCATGGTCGGACAGCACTGTGGACTTACGCTGCTGACCAGCAATGACGACCTCCACCGACTCCTCAAAATCATCCTGGGTCGCGCGCTTGCGACCCTCGCGGACGGCGCGCAGGGCACCCTCGTTGATGATGTTAGCGAGGTCAGCACCCGAGGCACCGGGCGTGGCGCGGGCAATCGCGGTCAGGTCGATCGGCGGCTGCGTCTTCACACTCTTGGCATGCAGCTCGAGGATGTTCTTGCGGCCGGTCAGGTCGGGTAGCTCAACGGGGATGCGACGGTCAAAACGACCGGGGCGCAGCAGGGCCGGGTCAAGGCTGTCGGGGCGGTT
>CABQNA010000215.1 GCA_902465425.1 uncultured Collinsella sp. | reverse complement strand
GCTCGCGAATCTTGGACTTAATGCGCTCGGACTCATCGGGGCGCACGTAGTTATCGGTGAGGATCCTGCGGATGCGCTCCAAACCCTCTGCCACGGCATCCTCGTCGTCGGTCGAGCAGTACATGCCCAGCAGATACTCCAGTACAAAGGTGGGCACGTTGGCGCCGCGCTTCATAAGGGCCGTCAGGTCTTTGCGCACGATCTTGCCAGCAAAGTGCTCGAGCAGCTTGCCGTCCAACCCATCCATGTCGTAGCCGTCGTCCTCGGGGGCCTCGGCCTCAGCCTGGTCATAGCCATCGGTCGAGGATTCGTCCTCGGCGTTTACCGCAGCCTCGGCGGGCACCGCAGCCTCAACAGCCGCAGCAGCCACCGACTCCGGGGCAGCCGCAACAACCTCAGCCGCCGGCGCCTCCACAGGCGCCGCAGCCTCCACGGGCGCGCCCACATCAATCGAGGGAACTTCCCACAGATCGTCGTCATGGCTATCAAACATAGGGCACACTCCTAAAAACCAAAGTCAGCAACAGGGGCAAACGAAACAGCGATGGTGTACGTCTCGCGCCAAACGATCTTGCCCGTTTCGCGCTCGCGGCAGACCAGATAGTACGGACCCTTGGCCGAGAATCCATCCGCTGCACGCAGCGCAAACTTGGCATGCACCACGCGCTCCTGCGAGTTAGCAGAAGTCTTGTTGGCATGCGCCTTGACTGTATCGCTCACCTCGTTGCCGCTTGCGTCGGTAAACACCAGCTCATACTCGCACGGCAAGACCTTGCCTTGGGCGGGTTCTTCCTGGATCAAGTTGACCGAGAACAGCGAGTTGGTCACTCGGCGTCCCTCGCTTAGCACGCGCAGCGTCGCCACGCGCGTATCGACAAAGTCCTTGGAACCCGAGCGCGCACGCCAAAATCCGATAACGGGCACGCAGAGCTCCTGCAGGCTCATGCCGCCGTGGACGTAGTTGTTAGTGCCGCCGGGACGCTTGAAGTGCACGTTCTCGCGCGGGGCAAATCCCTCAAAACCGGCACCTAAACGTCCCATGCCAACATTAACAAACACCCCGCATGCCTCTTCCGAAAGCTTAGCCACGGCCTCGTTGGGCACCACCAGATGACGCTTGCCGTGCATGACAGGAGCGTCAAGGAGGGGAAAGTCTGACTTGCCGAGCATCTGGCACTCGTTGAGCTCACGACGCGTGTAGATGAAGCCGTGATCCGCCGTCATAACAACACGCGCGCCCGGGGCGTCGGTGCACACGCGGCGCGCCAACGCGGCAAGTTCCTCCACGGTGTCCGCGCAGGCATCGAAAACGTCATCCTGCGTAGCTGCCTTCTCGCCCGTGGCATCGATCTTGTTGTGGTAGAGATAAACGAGCCTGGAGTCTTTGAGCAGCGCTTTGCGCTCGGTTCCAACCATGTTGAGGTATGCGCTCGAGCGCAAAGCGCGGGCC
The DNA here is from genome assembly GCA_902465425.1 of uncultured Collinsella sp. Lineage (GTDB taxonomy): Bacteria > Actinomycetota > Coriobacteriia > Coriobacteriales > Coriobacteriaceae > Collinsella. The sequence continues at coordinate 1,527 of CABQNA010000215.1, read as the reverse complement.
GTGGGCTCAACGTGGGTAAGTACGGCCTCGCGCTGCGGAGTCGTCGCAGTGGGCATGCCGTCAGCCAACACAAACGAGCCATCCGTTGCAAATTCAAGCGCTTGGTGCGGCAGCAGCGCGGGCATGCCCACCTCGGTGATGGAGGGAAAGACCGCCTGCATGCTAGAAACCTTGACGTTACCGCCGCGCTCGCGCTCGAGAAGCGCCGCGACGTCACGGGCCACCTCATAGCGCAGCGCGTCGCTTACGATAACGACCGTCGTTTTGGCAGACCCCACAAAGGTGGGCAGCACATGCCAGTAGAATTCATCCTGTCGTGCAGGGCCATCGATGTAGCCGCAATCGGCCCACTCCCCTTGCGCAGCGGATGCCCAGCAGGCATTGGCATCGGCCAAAAACCAGTTGCTGTAGAGATTCTCCGCCCAGTCCACCACGGCTCGGGCAGGCTCCTCGAGCACATCGCACTCGATAGAGCGCGCCCGCAAATACGCGGTGCACATATGGCGATAGGCAGCATCCATGGAATACCAATCGGACGTATAGGCATCCCACACCTGCTGGGGTTGCGCCAGATGGAACCCGCCCGCATGTGCCTGCCTAAATGCGCACATATCGGCCACAGCGGCAAGCAAGCCAAAGTAGCTCTCGACACGGCGGTACCAGCTTAGGTCGCAGCGACGCGCCACAAAGGCGTGTGCGTCCTCAACGCGGTCCGCACCCTGGGCAAACGAGCAGAACAGCTGCGAGAGCACGGCCTCATTGACGCACGGGAACACATCAAGCGAGGCAAGCGCATCGATCGGCAGGGCCTCAAACCGCGCAAAGAGCCCGCGGGCGTCCTCGACTAAACGGCAAATCTCAAATAGGTCCTCGCTCGATGCCTGGGTATCGGCGGCCTGGTCCCACGTGCGCACCGCCTCAAGGCAATAGGGGCCGTAGGCGGGAGCCACATAACTTTCGAGTCCCTTGAGCGCCCCCTCGGGAAGCGCGGTAGACGCCGCCGTAAGGAGCACATGGGATGAAAGCATAAGCAATGAGTCGCGCTCATACAGCGGTCCTTCAAACCCATAGCAGCGAAGCATAAAGGCAGAGAGCACATCGCGCACGCAGTACTTGTCCATCAACTCGGCCAGCGCCTCGGGACCCTCGTGCAGCAGCATGGTCATACAGCCACGCAGCACAAACGCGGGGCGCGCGTCACCAAGCTCTTTACCGCCAAAAATCACCGTAAGGATGCCGAGTTCGATATCGGATGCGCCCGAGGCATTCGGAACACACGCGGCAAACTTAGCGCAGCGGGTCTTGGCATCAAAGAACGCCTTGTGGTCGCGCAGACTCTCGCGCACGGCATCGATGTTCTCGATACCAAGCTGATCGGCCAAAAGCGAAAGATAGTCAGCCTGGAACCGATCGGCATACAGCTCGACATCGGCAAGCCAATCGCCCTCAAGCCTGCCGCGCGGGCAACGGCGATACAGCAAGATATCGCTCGCAAGGTCATCGCGGTTGACAAGCTTCTTAACGGCA
>CABQNA010000214.1 GCA_902465425.1 uncultured Collinsella sp. | reverse complement strand
CGTTACCGAGCAGGACCAGAAGGTCATGGGTCTTGCCATCGAGCGCGGCTGCGCCATCGTGGTGCTGCTCAACAAGTGGGATCTGCTCGACGACGACCGTAAGCGCGAGGCCTGCATGGAGACCATCGACCGCCGTCTGGGCGTCATGGCTCCCTGGGCCCAGTACCTGCGCATCTCTGCCCTGACCGGCCGCAGCGTCGAGAAGATCTGGGCGATGGTCGACGCCGCCGAGAAGACGCGCTCGCAAAAGATCAGCACCTCGCGCCTCAACACGTTTCTCACCGACCTGCGCGAGTTCGGTCATACCGTGGTGGACGGCAAGCGCCGCCTGCGCATGCACTACGTGACCCAGACGGGCGTCAACCCGCCGACGTTTACGTTCTTCGTCAACCACAGCGACCTGGTCAACGACACCTACCAGCGCTACGTGGAGAACCGTATGCGCTCGACCTTCGATTTTTCCGGCACGCCCATTCGACTCTTCTTTAGGAAGAAGGAGCAAAAGGATGCATAATCCGATTCTGCTGACCGCCATCTGCGCCGTGGTCTCGTTCTTTATCGGAGCGATTCCGTTTGGCTTGATCCTGGGCCGCGTGTTCAACCACACGGACATTCGCAAGGCGGGTTCCGGCAACATCGGCACCACCAACGCCCTGCGCGTGGCCGCGCTCACGCTGCTGCTCGACTGCCTTAAGGGCGCCATCTGCGTTCTTATCGCCCGTCCGCTCATCGCCGATCTAGGCTATGGTTTTCCTCCGAACATCATGGCGCCTGGAGCCCCCGGCGACTGGATGCTCGGCGTCATTTGCCTGGCAGCCGTGTGGGGCCATATCTTCTCGCCCTATCTCAACTTCCACGGCGGCAAGGGTATCGCAGTTGGTCTGGGTGTCATCCTCGCCTGGTACTGGCCTATTGGCCTGTCGCTGCTGGGCATGTTTATCGTGGCCGTCGCCATCACCAAGTACGTGTCGGTGGGCTCGCTTGCCGCCGCCATTGGTCTTCCCATCGCTGCCTGCGCGGTCTTTCCGTACAGCAGCCTAGGTCTCAAATTCTGCATGGCGATGATCGGCATCACCGTGGTGTGGGCCCATCGTGCGAACATCAAAAAGCTCATGACGGGTAAGGAGTCCAAGCTCTCGTTTACCAAGCGCGTCACCGAGCCCGACGATAAGTAGGAGAGAGTCATGAATGTTGCGCTGATTGGCTCCGGCTCCTGGGGAACCGCCGTCGCCGGCCTTGCCGCCACGCGAGCCGAGCGCGTGACCATGTGGGCCCATAGCGAGCAGACGGCCGCCGGCATCAATGGCGAGCACCGCAACCCGCGCTATCTGGTGGGATACGAGCTGCCCGGCAACGTCTTCGCCACGACGGAGCTGGTGCAGGCGCTCGACGGCGCCGAGGCCATCATTTTTGCCGTTCCTTCGACGCACCTTCGCAGCGTGTGCCACCAGGCCGCACCCTTTATCGCCGCCGATACCCCGGTGCTCTGCCTCACCAAGGGCATTGAGCCCGAGTCCGGCCTGCTCATGAGCGAGGTCATCGCCAGCGAGATCGGCAACGAGGCGCGCGTGGCGGCGCTCTCGGGCCCCAACCATGCCGAGGAGATCTGCCGCGGCGGGCTTTCTGCCGCCGTCATCGCCAGCAAAGATCCACAGATAGGGGAGACCTTTAAGGACCTGCTCCTGTCCACGGCCTTTCGCATCTATCTGTCGCAAGACATGACCGGTGTCGAGGTCTGCGGCGCCATGAAGAACGTTATCGCCATCGTGTGCGGCATCTCCGCCGGCACCGGTGCGGGCGACAACACGCTCGCCCTCATCATGACGCGCGGCCTGGCCGAGATCAGCCGTCTGGTGCACGCCCGCGGCGGTCAAGCTATGACCTGCATGGGACTTGCCGGCATGGGCGATCTCATTGCCACCTGTACCTCGGAGCATTCGCGCAACCGCACCTTTGGCTACGAGTTTGCCCACGGCGTGTCGCTCGACGAGTACCAGACGCGCACGCATATGGTTGTCGAGGGCGCCGTCGCGGCCCGCAGCGTGAGCGAACTCGCCCGTTCACTGGGCGTAGACATTCCACTCACCTTTGCCGTGGAGCAAACGCTCTACAACGGTGTTACTTTGGATAGGGCGCTCGAGATTCTTACCGACCGCGTACCCTCCCAAGAGTTCTACGGACTCACCGACTAGCGCAGAAAGGCTTCTACCATGGGTTCCATCAAAATCGCTCCGTCCGTCCTCTCGGCCGATATGGCCAACCTCAAGGGCGAACTCAACAAAATCGCCGGCGCCGACTACGTGCACTTTGACGTTATGGACGGTCATTTTACCGGCAACCTCACCTTTGGCGTCGATATCCTCAAGGCCGTTAAGCGCTCCACCGACGTGCCGGTTGACGCACACCTGATGGTGTCGAACCCCGACGAGACCGTCGATTGGTACGCCGATGCCGGTGCCGATATGATCACCGTGCACTACGAGGCTTCCACGCACCTGCACCGCACGCTCACCCATCTGCAGCAGCGCGGCGTTAAGGCCGGCGTGGTGCTCAACCCCGCCACCCCCGTGTGCGTGCTCGAGAGCATCATCGACGTTGTCGATATGGTGCTGCTCATGAGCGTGAACCCCGGCTTTGGCGGCCAGAGCTTTATCCCGGGCACCATTGCCAAACTGCACGAGCTCAAAGCCATGTGCGAGCGCCACGGCGTGTCGCCCATGATCGAGGTCGACGGTGGCATTTCTTCCAAGAACATCGCAGAAGTCGTTAAGGCAGGCGCCAACGTGCTCGTGGCCGGTTCTGCCGTATTTAAGTCCGAAGATCCCGCTGCCGAGGTTGCACTGCTGCAGAAGCTGGGCAACGAGGCCGCACAGGAGGCATAAACCCTTATGACCGCAGGTCAAAACCGCATACCCGTGAATCTTGACTATGCCGCCTCGACGCCCATGCGCGCCGAGGCGCGCCTTGCGCAGCGCGAG
>CABQNA010000213.1 GCA_902465425.1 uncultured Collinsella sp. | reverse complement strand
TAAGACGTCGCTGCTCGACGCCATCCGTCATACCGGCGTTGCTGCCGGCGAGGCGGGCGGCATTACGCAGGCCATCGGCGCTTCGCAGGTCATGATCAACGACCGCAAGATCACCTTCATCGATACCCCGGGTCACGCCACCTTTACGGCTATGCGTGCCCGTGGCGCCAAGGTGACCGACATCGTCATCCTGATCGTCGCCGCCGACGACGGCGTCATGCCGCAGACGGTCGAGTCGATCAACCACGCCAAGGCTGCAGGCGTTCCCATCGTCGTTGCCGTCAACAAGATCGATAAGCCCGGCGCCAACCCCGACCGTGTGCGTCAGGAGCTCACCGAGTACGGCGTCATCCCCGAGGAGTGGGGCGGACAGAACATGTTCGTCAACATCTCGGCCAAGCAGAAGATCGGTATCGACGACCTTCTGGAGACCGTGCTGCTCCAGGCAGACGTGCTCGAGCTCAAGGCCAACCCGGACACCTTTGCCTCCGGCAACGTCCTCGAGGCCAAGCTCGACAAGGGCCGCGGCTCGGTCGCTACCGTGCTCGTGACCCGCGGTACCCTGCACGTGGGCGATACGCTGGTCGCTGGCCTTACCTACGGCCGCGTCCGCGCCATGCTCGACCCCAAGGGTCACGCCGTCACCGAGGCCGGTCCCTCCGACGCTGTCGAGATCCTGGGCTTGCAGTCCGTGCCCAACGCCGGTGACGAGTTCCGCGTGTTCGAGGACGAGCGCGAGGCTCGCGCCCTTGCCGACGAGCGTTCGCTCAAGGCCCGTATCGAGGAGCAGAGCCGCGTCAAGCACGTCACGCTCGAGAACCTCTTCGAGACCATCGCCGACGCCGAGGTCAAGGAGCTCAACCTGATCATCAAGGCCGACGTCCAGGGTTCCATCGAGGCTCTTCAGGACTCGCTCGACAAGATGGATCAGTCCGAGGTCCGCATCAACACGATCCACTCCGCCGTTGGCGCCATCAACGAGACCGACGTCGTCCTGGCCGACGCCTCCAACGCCATCATCATCGGCTTTGGCGTCCGTCCCGACGGTAAGGCCCGCTCCGCCGCCGAGCGCGAGGGCGTCGAGATCCGTTGCTACGACGTCATCTATAAGTGCCTCGAGGAGCTCGACGCCGCCCGTATCGGCATGCTCAAGCCCACCGAGGTCGAGGTCGCCACGGGTACCGCGACTGTCCTGGACACCTTCAAGGTGCCCAAAGTCGGTATCGCCGCCGGTGTCCGCGTCGAAGAGGGCGAGATCGCCGCGACCGATTCCGTGCGCCTGGTGCGCGACGGTATCGTGGTCTTCAACGGCAAGATTGCCTCGATGCGCCACTACAAGGACGAGGCCAAGAGCCTCAAGAGCGGTTCCGAGGGCGGCATTGGCCTGGAGAACTTCCAGGACATCAAGCCCGGCGACCAGATCGAGGGTTACCGTATCGACCAGGTTGCCCGTACCGAGTAGGGGGTAGCGCTATGAAGCAAACGCAGGCAACCCGCCGTCTGGGCGAGCAGCTTCGCGAGAAGCTTGGTTATATCCTGCTCTTTGAGGTTTCCGATCCGCGTCTCGACCTGGTTACTTTGACCGCGGTCGAGGTCGCAGTGGACCGTTCGTTCGCGCGCGTGTACGTGTCGTGCGATGCGAGTCGCTACGATGAGGTCATGGAGGCGCTCGCAAGCGCCAAGGGCCGTATTCGCAGCCTGTTGGCTCGCTCGCTCGATTGGCGTGTCACGCCCGAGCTCGATTTTCGCATCGATCGCTCGACCGATGAGGCCGAGCGCATCACGCGTGCGCTGGAAAACGTTCCCGCCACGCTTGCGATCGAAAAGGACGAGGACGGCTATCCGATAGCGGATGCCGCCCAGGAGGCAGCTTTAGATGACTAATTCCGCCGACCTCGCCTCGTGCGAGTCTGCAGATATTCAGCGACGCATCCTCGAGCTCATCGAGGGTGCGTCCTCCATTGCGATTTCGGGACACACTTCTCCCGACGGCGACGCCTTGGGCTCTGTATTGGGTCTGGGCCTTTCGCTCATGAAGTTTTTTCCCAACAAGGACATTGCGCTGCTGCTGGCAGATGATGACCCGGTTCCGCGCATCTACCGCTTTATGGAAGGCTCCGATCGCCTGGTGCCGGCATCTGCGTACACCGGCAATCCGGACCTGTTCATCTCGGTGGACGTGCCGGTCGTCGAGCGCCTCAACAACTCGGCCGAGGTGCTTCGCCGCTCCAAGCATGTGGTGTGCTTCGATCACCATCCGGCGCGCGGGGAGTTTGCCGAGCTCAGTCTGAGACGCGTCGAAGCTGCAGCCTGCGCCATGATCATCGACCGTTTCTTGGACAATTGCGGCATTGTCGCACGTGATGGCGTCGCGACTTGCTTGCTGTGCGGCTTGGTGACCGACACCGGTCGTTTTCAGTACCAGAACGCCGATGCTGCTGCGTTCCATGCGGCCTCGCGCCTGGTGGCGCACGGTGCCGATCCGGCGCGCGTCGCGCTCGAGGTTTATCAGAGCATGCGCGTCGAGTTTTTGCACCTCAAGTCCATCGTTATGGGCCGCATTAAGACGGTGGCCCACGGGCGCGTCGCGTATAGTTACGCGTACCAGAGTGACCTTGAGGCTTGCGGTGTCACCTCGGATGAGTGCGACGGCCTGGTCGATGTGGTGCGCTCGGTGATGGGCGTGGAGGTCTGCCTGTTCCTGAAGGGCATTGAGGGCGATACCAAGGTGCGCGGCAACCTGCGCTCCAAGGGCGACCTTAACGTGTCCGAGATCGCTGCTGCCTTTGGCGGAGGCGGACATCCCGCTGCCGCCGGTTTCTCCAACAACGGAACGATTCTCGAGACGCTCACCGTGGCACTTCCCATGCTGGCCGAACTGGTTGGGGAGGATCCCACTTCGGTGACCGTCGAGCTTTAACTTTTTGGATGGTACATGGCTCGTCGTACGCCTTCTCAACTGAATTTGCTGCTCGCCGTCGATAAGCC
>CABQNA010000212.1 GCA_902465425.1 uncultured Collinsella sp. | reverse complement strand
CACGCGGTCGTCGAGCTCGCGCGAAATCCACGGGCCCGGGTAGGGCATGAGCGATGCCGCCGTAACGGGAATGAGCTCCTTTTGATGCGCGGCGAATGTCAACTTGGCCCTTTCGTAGTACCAACGGTATACATCCTGCATAAAGCGCGGTGAGCGCTTTTCGGACTCCGGAGGCAGATGACGCACGGTCCACTCGTTATCGAACCACACGTCGTAGCCAAACATGCGCATGTTAAAGAGGTAATCCAAGTCCTCGCCGCGGGTGATAAACGGGTCAAAGGCTACACGCGTAAAGGCGCGGGCGTGCAGGGCCATCAGGCCGCCGCACACGTAGTTGGAGCGCGAGATGCGGGTGCCCGAGAGCGCCTTTTTCATCCAACGGTTGAACTCGATGCGCTTGGTCCACCAACGATGGCAGATGCCCGCCTTGTCCGTGGGAGCCAGCGGCGAGCCGTCGCGATCGTAGAAATAGCCGCTCTTGACCAAGATCGGCAAGCCCTGACGTGTCTGCTGCCCCAACGCATAGGTCGCGCGCTTCATAAAGTCGGCGTCGATGACAGTCTCATCGTCATCCAAAAAGATAACCGCGTCATGCCCCAGCACAGCGGCACAGGCTAGCCCCATGTTGCGGATGGCACCGTAGCCTCGCAGGCTCACGCACTCGCCCGAACCCTTGGGCGCGATCTGAGCAACCCGGTCTGCAATGCGCGAGGCCTGGGTGTTGGTGACAACGGTGACCTTGAGCGTGGGATGCGCGTCGACAATCTCGTGCACGCGCAGCGACACATCGGCTGTGGCAGAAACGGGACAGACCACCAAAAGGATGATGCGCGGGATGTCACGTACCTGCTCAAGCGAGGCCAGGCAGCGGTCGAGTTCGGGATTGTCGGCGTTGAGTCGCGTCGAATGGTCATAGGTGCCAGGGGCGTTTGCGCAAGCGTCATCGCCCGCCCAATACGTTGGAATCACGACTGTGGCGTTCATGCCTTACCCTCCCTGCAACACAAAAACGGGACGCCGCCAAACACAGGCGACGCCCCGCGACCTAGCTGATTCCATCATACCCACTTGGGCAAATCATTGCTCGCAAGTCGCAATGTTTATTGCGGATAACCCCAAAAGAGTACCGTGGACAGGCACAATAGCCGCTCGCTCCTATGCGGCATGCTCTGCCGCCCGAGTCATGCGGGACAGGCGGACCAGCAGCATAAAGCCAACGACCAGCAGCACGCCAATGGAAAGGACGCCCAGCGACGGGTTGCCGGTCAGCGAGGTGACGACCGACACCAGGAAGGTGCCCATAACGCTTGCATAACGACCAAAGATGTCAAAGAAGCCGTAGTACTCGTTGGATTTTTCCTTGGGGATAATGCGGCCAAAGTAGCTACGGCTGAGCGCCTGCACGCCGCCCTGGAACAGGCCGACCATAATGGCAAGCACCCAAAACTCAAAGGCGGTCTTTAGGAAGAACGCGGCGAACAGCACAATGCCCATATAGGCGGCGACTGCCACCAAGATCATGTTGAGCGTGCCCACGCGGCCGGCGAGCTTGCCGTAGATGATGGCGGACGGAAAGGCCACGAACTGCGTGACGAGCAGCGCCAGGACCAACTGGGTCGAATCGATGCCCAAGGCCGATCCGTAGCTGGTTGCCATGGAAATGACCGTGTGCACACCGTCGATATAGAAGAAGAACGCGATCATGTAGACCAGCACGGTCTTGTTGTGGGCGATCTCGCGCATGGTGTGTCCGACCTCGGAGAACACACCGCCCACGATGTGGCCGATGGTGTCCTCGGGACCGCGCTCGCGACCGTACTTTTGCTTATAGGTGCGAATGAGCGGCAGAGTAAAGATGAGCCACCAGGCACCAGTGATGATAAACGACAGACGCGTTGCCAGCATGGTGGGGACGCCAAGAGCGGGGCCGCCCATGATGAGCGCCAGGCAGATGACGAACGGCACGGTGGAACCGATGTAGCCCCAGGCATAGCCCGAGCTGGACACGGCGTCCATGCGCTCGTCGGTGGTAATGTCGGGCAGCATGGCGTCGTAGAACGTCATAGAAGAGTTAAGGCCGATGGTGCACAGCACGTACACGGTCAAAAATGCCATGGCGGACATTGGGATAGCCTGCGCCAGGCAAAGCACCAGGCCCGTGAGGAAGAAGCCCAAGAAGAACTTGATCTTGTTGCCGGCGTAGTCGGCAAGCGCGCCCAGAATGGGCATGAGCATGGCGATGACCAGCGAGGCGATCGTCTGCGCATTGCCCCAGGCGACCACCAGGTCGGCCGAAGAAGCGCCGGTATTGATGGCGTTAAAGTAAATGGGCACCACCGAGGTATTGAGCAGCACGAGGGCCGAATTGCCCACATCATACATAACCCAGTTACGCTCGAGCTTGGTGTATTTCATGGACAGGGACCCTTCGTATTCGCCCGATATGCAGTTAGTTCATCGTACCCCAATTGTCCAGAACCGCCGGTAAGGATTCGGCAAAGGGGCACGCACGGGCCCTATTCCTCGCGGTCGAACTCCTCATCGGCATTGAGCACGCGACCGCTGTAGTTGACGTGACTGGTCACGGCATCCATGTCATCGGTCTCGATAAAACGTGCGACCGTGCACTCGTAATCGACCAGCGCGCGATCAAAGACCTCGGGGAAACTCTCGTTCGAGACCTCGTCGGTAAAGGGATTCTTCCATGTCAGATGGCCCAGGTTACCGGTGCGCTCGGGCAGCTCCGTCGTCACGCGATGGGCAAGGCCGTCGAGCAGCGAGTAGTCGTGCACCAAGCCCTCAACCAGCGAGATCGCGCGCGTCTTTGCGGAGCCGGCCGGCTCAATCGCGCGGTAAAGTCGCTGCATATTGGCAACGGCAGCACCGTACTCCCCCGCCGGAATGTCAATGCCGTACACGCGTCCGGCAACATAGCTCATCAGCACGCCGGCCACGCGATTGATGCGATCGGTAGTGACGATCTCGCCCGCCGGCGGG
>CABQNA010000211.1 GCA_902465425.1 uncultured Collinsella sp. | reverse complement strand
AGTCCCTTGCGGCGTAGTTCTTATTTAAGCCGTCCAAGTTTTGGGGTGCAGTTCAATTACGCCATCGGGGGCACTTAAAACAGTCGTTCTGCACCTCATTCAGGGCATGCCAATGCTGAATACTCCCAAAAATGCACGTCGCAAGAGGGGGTACCTGCTCAATCGGCTAAATACCCGCAAGTTCGCAGTAGCGATCGACATTGCTGGCAAATACCATCTCGACGGCGCCCTTCTGGACGGGCACCGTCGGGGTCCTTCCCCACAGCAGATAATCGCCCAGCGTCTTAGCGCCGCGATACGCCAGGCTCGTCGGGTCCTTATAGACAATATTGGTAAAGATACCGCGGCGCAAGGCCAGAGCACTTTCGGGAAACAGGTCGTTGCCGATCACCATGACCTGACCGGCCTTGCCGGTCGAGACGAGCGCGTCGGCAACCACTTCGGAACCAACGGCAAAAACGCTACAGATAAGTTCGGGGGCGTCCGGCGCACTCAAGCGCTTTTCGAGCTCATGCTCGAGTTGTTTGACTTGCGCATGGGCACCTGCAAGATCCTCAACCTGCCATGGAATATCACGTTCGCGCAGGTAATTGTGGAAGGCGCGGGCGGTTAGATAGTGCGAATCGGTATATGGGTCGCCTGTCAAAAGGAGCACGCGGGCGTCGGCCCCAGAAGCATGGACCAGGTTTGCCGCCTGCTCGGCCATAAGGCTGCCTGCCGTCGAATAATCGGCCAAGCTCGCACCCAAACGATTCAAATGCGGACGGTCGCCGTCGACAAGCTCAATCGTCACGCCCGCCTCGGCGATCTGCCCCAAAAGCTCAGTCGCACGATCGTCGCCCGGCGCATAGGCGAGCAAGCCATCAATCTTCTCGCCCACCTGCAGACGCTCGTCGATTTGCTCGAGTGCATCAGCGTAGCCGCCCACGCCAAATTCAACGCGCTCAACCGTAATGCCCCGGTCGATGACCTCCTGTTCAAAGCGATTGCAGCCTTCCCACAGGTAACGGAAAAAGTACGCTCCCTCGCGCGATGCGCGGGGCAAACAAAATACCAGATTGATATCCTTGCGGCGCAGGCTTGAGGCACTTGTGTTGCGGTGATAGCCCATGGACTCGGCCTTAGCGTTCACCTTGGCGCGCACGGATTCGCTCACGCCGGCCTTTCCCGTCAGGGCCTTGTGCACGGTATTGATGGAAACGCCGAGCTCGGCGGCTATGTCCTTCATGGTTACGCGAGCGCTCATGGGATTACTCCGTTATAGATAAGTTGCCAATTTACAGTTCAGTTAACGATACCCCAAAAATACTCTTCGACTCGCCGTGCTCTCCCTCAAATGCACAAAGCGCCCCGCGAACGGATGCCCGCGGGGCGCTTTGATGTCCGGACCTTATTTGATACCGCGACCCAAGTCTTCGGCGATTTTGTCTACGCCCTTAAGTGCAGCGCACGTCTTTTTGTTGGAGCAATGCCCCGTGCAAACGCCACCCTGAGCGCAGTCGGCACAGGTTCCCTTGCGGTAGATGCGCACGCACACGGCGACAAACGCAACGCCGATAACAGCCAGTACAACAATATCGATAGGTGCCATAGCAAGCCTCCTCTAGTTAACCACCACTTACTTTACCCCATTCTCCACCTACCAAAAAGGGACAGGTTTATTTTGGTCGGTTTTATCTGCGGAAACGCCACATCTTACTTCTGGAGCAAAGCAATCTATCCCCCATTGCGCCAAAAAGCCCGAGTGTCACTGGGACACCCGGGCTCGTGAAAAGGGGCCGATCCTTATTCGGATTTAAGCGGAAACTGCGGCGGAAGCAGTGTTGGTCTCGTCCTCGTCGGTCCAAGCGTGCTTGGGCATAGGACGGAAAATCTGGAAGAGCATCGCGACCAGCAGCACGATAGCCACAACCGTCCAGATACCAAACTGCCCAAGGACAAGCAGGTTATAGAACTGGTTGATGAACAGGCCGATCACCCAAGCGAAAGCGCACTCGTAACCGATGGCAATCGCGGTCCACTTGCCGGAGTCCATCTGGTTGCGGATGGTGCCCATGGCGGCGAAGCAGGGGGCGCACAGCAGGTTGAAGGCGCCAAAGGCAACGCAAGCGCCCATGGTCGGGAACATGCCGGCGAACGCGGTCCACAGGCTCGGGTCGGTCTCGGCGGCGTCGGCCACGGACAGCAGCGAACCGGCGGTGGCGACGACGTTCTCCTTAGCCACAAGGCCAGAGACGGTCAGCGCAGTTGCCTGCCAGGTGCTAAAGCCGAGCGGGGCGAAGATCCAGGCGACCAGGTTGCCGAGCATGGCAAGCACGGAGTAGTCCATGAACTCCTCGGGGATGCCGTCCATCGCAGGCAGGAAGCCAAAGGAACCGTTGTAGCTACCAAAGTTGGACAGGAACCAAACCACGACAGTGGACGCGAAGATGACCGTACCGGCCTTCTTGATAAAGGCCCAGCAGCGCTCCCAAACGTGCAGCGCCCAAGAGCGGATCGCCGGGAAGTGGTAAGCGGGGAGCTCCATGACAAACGGGGTCGGGCGGCCGGCGAAGAGCTTGGTCTTCTTGAGCATGAGGCCCGAGGCGATGACGGCAAAGACGCCCAGGAAGTAGAAGAGCGGGCTGATCCATGCGGCGGTGGTGGAAGAATCGCCGATGATGGAGCCCATGAGCAGGGCGATAATCGGCAGCTTGGCGCCACAGGGGATGAACGTGGTAGTCATGACCGTCATGCGGCGGTCCTTCTCGTTCTCGATGGTCTTGGTAGCCATGACGCCGGGGACGCCGCAGCCCGAAGACACGAGCATGGGGATGAAGGACTTACCGGACAGGCCAAAGCGACGGAACACACGGTCCATGATGAAGGCGACGCGGGCCATATAGCCGCAGTCCTCCAGGAAGGACAGCATCACGAACAGCAGGAACATCTGCGGCACAAAGCCAAAGATGGCACCCAGACCGCCGACGATGCCGTCACAGACGAGCGAATCGACCAAGCCA
>CABQNA010000210.1 GCA_902465425.1 uncultured Collinsella sp. | reverse complement strand
TCGGCGGCCCCGTTCTCCGCGGCGGGGTTGTTTAAGGTTTTTGTTGAAGCTCGGCCATTGGCTCAAATGGAAACGGGGGACGCATCTGCATCCCCCGTTTTTGTTACGGTTAGTCTAGGTCAATAAACTTGGTGCTTATGACATGGCCGTCTTTTACTAGCATTCTGGCCATGGTGGGGCCTCGGGTGCCTCTGGGGTAGCTGGCGCTGCCCGGGTTGAGGACTAAGCAGCGGCCCACTTGGGCTTCTTTGGTTACGTGGGTGTGACCGTTGATGGCTACGTCTACGGATCCCACCGGAAGGTCTTCGCGGTAGTGGGCTACGGCGAATTTGAGGCCTTCGTAGGTAAAGAGTGCAAGACGGTCTACATCGGGGCCGTAGTCGCGGTAGTAATCGTTGTTGCCCAGTACGGCCCGCACGGGGGCGATGGTGCATAGGTGCTCGTAGTCCATCTCTGACGTAAGGTCGCCGGCGTGGATAATCAGGTCTGCGCCCTCAAGCTCATCCAAGAGCGCAGGCGATAAATAGCCGTGGGTGTCCGAGATGATGTCGATACGCTTGGCGCTTGCACTGTTCATGGGATCCCTTCCGCAAAAAACGATTCGGCAGATACATACAAAAAAGGCCCCGCGGCTCCGCAGACGATGGGTCTACAGGGCTGCGGGGCCAGTGTGCTAGAGACTCAGGGCCTTCTTGAGCGGCACGACGCGGCGGCGCGAAACCGGCACGCGTTCGTCGACGCCGTAATGCCCAGCTGGATGGCACCCGAGGGCACCGTCTCGACGTCCGTGACGCACGCCAAGTTGACGATATAGCGGCGGTGAACACGGAAGAAGCCAAAGTCGCAGAGCTTGGCCTCAAACTGCGCCAGCGAGGTCGTCGACAAAAAGCGATCATCGACGGTATAGATGCAGGAGTAATCGTCCTTGGCCATGATAAAGCGAATGTCGTCCACGGGAATGAGCACCTTGCGGCCGCCCTTTTCCACCGGGATACGCTCGATGGTCACCTTGCTGTCCGTAACCGGCTTGGCGCGTTGCATGACCTTCTCAATCGCGCGATCCAAGCGAGCTTCCTCGACCGGCTTCATCAGATAATCGACGGCATCCACGTCGAATGCCTCGACCGCATGGTCACTATACGCAGTCACAAACACGATCGCCGGCGGATTTTTGAGCTTATGCAGCGCCTCGGCAAGTTGCAGGCCCGAGGCACCGGGCATCGAGATATCGAGAAACACGACATCCACGCGACTTTCCATAAGCATCTCGATGGCGGAGCGGACGCTCGACGCCTCCGTGATCGTGCCGATCTTGCCCGTTTGCTCGAGCAGGAAGCGAAGCTCCGAGCGAGCCGGCGCCTCATCATCCACAATCATCGCACGCAGCATAGGGATAAAACCTTTCGTCAACTAACTACGCCGGGCATCCGTCGCATGACGTTGAGCCCGTAGCCTTTTATTTTACTCTTGAATGTCAAAGATGCTCTCTGACAAATCAAGATGAAGGAGCACTTTGGTGCCCTTGCCCGGCGCCGATTCGACACGCGTATAGGAGTGCGGCCCATAAAAGCGATGGATGCGCTCCGAAATATTGTGCATGGCCACACCGGCGCCGCCACCCTGGGGAGAGCTGGCGTCGGGACGGGCAGAACGCTCGTCAAACAGTCTGGCGGCGGTACCCTCATCCATGCCCACGCCATTATCGGCCACGGCAATCAAGATTGCATCCTCGCCGTCTTGGTGAACGGTCACGTCGATCCTCAGGGCGTCGTCATCGCCCATACCATGACGTACGGCGTTCTCGACAATCGGCTGGATCACGAACGCCGGCACCAGCGTATCTTCCACGTCCTCGGACACATCGAACGTCGCAAGCACGCGGTCCTCGCCAAAGCGGGCCTTCTCAAAGGTAAGGTAGCGCTTGGTCTGTGCAACCTCGCGCGAGACCGGAATAAGCGATCCCGAGTTGTCGAGCGTGGCACGATAGAACGATGAGAACTCACGAAGCAGTTCGCGGGCCCGCAGCGGGTCGGTGCGCGTAAACGATGCAATGGTGTTCAGCGTGTTGAACAGGAAGTGCGGGTTAATCTGCGCTTGCAGCGCACGCACCTCGGCGCGCGCCGTGAGTTCCTTTTGCACCTCGAGCTCGTGGATGGCGAGCTGCGTGGACAAGATCTCGGCAAAGCCCGAGGCAAGCGCGTACTGGGTACGGTCGACGGCGCGCGGGGTCTTGTAGTAGAACTTGAGCGTGCCGACGGTACGATCGCCCACCTTGATGGGGGCGATAATGCCGGCGGGGACTTGGTTGTGCGAGCCATCCGAGCCCACGACATCCACCATACGGTTGAACGACTGCACGATGCCATGTTCGATAACGTAGCGTGTGGCAAGCGTGTGGATGGGAGAATCTGGCAGTAGTTTTTCCTCAAACTCGCCTGCGCAGGCCAACACGTTGCCCTCGTCGGTGATGGCCACCGTCATGGCGCGCGTCTCGGGCAAAATGCGCCGGCACACCAAACGCGCCGACTCCTGCGTCAGACCGCCCTTAATGTCCTCAAGCATGGCCGAGGCCACCGAGAGCGTCTCCTCGGTGTACTGGGAGCGCACCGAATCGGGATTGAGCGTCAAAAAGATAAAGATGCACAGAAAGATGCACAGCAGCGCGCAGGCAATCACCGTGGCGATCGGCTCGATACCGGTCACCAAGGCAAAAATAAAGTACACCAGCACGCAAATGGCGCAGGCAACGGCAATGATGCGAAAGATTGATATTGAACTATCGCGCTGGGCGCGGCGGTCGATCATTCGGCCCCCTCCAGGATACTGATCAGTTGTGCGTCACGCCAAAGCCCGTCCATGATCTTGGGCCAAAAGCTCTGGAAACGCAGGTAGCTTGCAGCGTTTTGGCGCGCATAGGCCTTTGCCTCGTCGATACCATGGCGCCAGATGCGCAGGTAGCCCTCATGCTCGCGGGTAAACACGCTGCGGACCATAGCGGTCTTGCGCACGCGGTC
>CABQNA010000209.1 GCA_902465425.1 uncultured Collinsella sp. | reverse complement strand
ACAGCGAGCTTGCCGGCGTCAACCCCAACTCGCTGCACTCGCTTGGCCGCAAGGCCGCCGCACGCCTAGAAGTCGCCCGTCGCGAGATCGCCCGTAGCTTTGGTGCACGCGTTCGCCCGTCCGAGATCATCCTTACCAACGGCGGCACCGAGGCCAACCAGCTGGCGCTGCTCGGTCTTGCAGAGGGCACTCGTCAGCGCGATCGCAAGCGCGATCGTGTAATCGTTTCGGCCATCGAGCACGATTCGATTCTGGACAACCTGCCGCTGCTGCGTGCCGCCGGTTTTACCGTCGACCTGGTGCAGCCCTGCCGCATGGGCTACATTGAGCCTGCCACGCTTGTCGAGCTGCTAGGCGACGACGTGGCGCTCGTGAGCATCATGGTTGCCAACAACGAGACCGGCGTGGTGCAGCCCATCCGCGAGCTTGCCGCGGCCGCGCATACCGTTGGCGCCCTGTTCCACACCGATGCCATCCAGGGGTATCTGCATATTCCGCTCGATGTCACCGAGCTGGGAGTTGACGCCATGACCGTTGCCGCGCACAAGATCGGTGGCCCCGTGGCATCCGGCGCGCTCTACCTTAAGAACCGCACGCCGCTGCGCCCGCGCATCTTTGGCGGCGGACAGGAGGCCGGTCGTCGTGCCGGCACGCAGGACCTGCGCACGCAGCTGGCCTTTGCCGCTGCCGCCCGCACGCTGGCGCCCCATGTGGCCCAGGAGCGTGCGACGCTGCAAACCCTTTCCGACAAGCTCTACGCCACGCTTACGGCCCATCCTCGCATTCACGCCACGATGGGCGACTACACGCGGGCCGACCGTCTGCCCGGCATGGTGTCGATCTACATTGACGGCATGGATTCCGAAGAGCTCATCATCAAACTCGATACCGCCGGCTTTGAGGTTTCTGCCGGATCTGCCTGCTCGAGCGGAAGCATGGACCCGAGCCACGTGCTCAGCGCCATGGGTATTGGCCGCGAGCAGGCATTGGGTGCGCTGCGCATCTCGTTCGATGACCGCGTGGACCCCGCCGACCTGGATGAATTTGCCCAGACGCTGCTCTCTATCGTGGGTGCTGTATGATCGTCGCCGAGCTTGAACGTGCGCTGCTGGCGCGCTATCCCAAGGCGGATGCCGAGGGCTGGGATCATGTTGGGTTATCTGTGGGAGATCCCGCTGCAGAGATCACCGGCGTTGCCTGCGCGCTCGATGCGACCGAAGCTAATGTTCGCCGCGCCCAAGAAGCCGGCGCCAACGTGCTGTTGACGCATCATCCCATATACATCAAGGCGCCCGAGGCCTTTTGTCCAGCGGATGCCACTCGCCCCCAGTGCAGCGCGGCACTCTATGAGGCGGCCCGTTGCGGCGTGAGCATCATATCGCTCCACACCAACCTGGACCGCTCGCACGAAGCCCGTGTCTGCCTGAGCGAGCTGCTGGGTGCCGCACCCGTGAGCTCGCTGGAGCACGTGGACGACCCCGAGGCAACCGGCCTGGGCGCGCTTGCAACGCTCAACGACCCGTGCACGCTGCGCGATCTTGCCACCCGTGCTGCCACGGCCTTCGGCAGCGACCCGCGTGTGTGGGGCGAAGCCGATCGTCCGTGCCGCACCGTCGCCATTTTGGGCGGCTCCCTGGGCGACTTTGGAGAGCTCGCCATCGCCGCGGGCGCGGACGTTGTCGTGACGGGCGAGGCGGGATACCACGTGGCGCAAGACCTTGCCTTACGCGGGCTGCCGGTGATCTTGCTCGGCCACGACCGCTCCGAGGAGCCGTTCGTTGATATATTGATGAACTCTGCAGTTGACGCCGGGGTCGACCCCCGTCATGCGATTAAAATACTGAACCCTTGCCAATGGTGGACTGTGACAAAAGGAGAGAACTTATGAGCGCCGGCGCTACGCTACTCAAGCTGCAACAGATCGATTTGGAGCTCGCCCGCAACAAGAGCGAACTTGCCAATATGCCGGAGCTCAAGGAGCTCGCTTCCAAGCGCAAGACCTATGTGAAGCTCAAGTCCGAGATGACCAAGCTCTACGCCCAGCGCAAGGATCTGGACATTGAGCTCGACGATCTCAACACCACCGAGATTCAGACCAACAACGCCATCGAGGCTGCCAAGAAGCGCCACGTCGACGGTTCCGACTACCGCGAGGTTCAGGACCTGGAAAACGAGCTCGCCACCCTGGCCAAGCGTCTGGACAAGATCGAGCACACCCGCAAGGACGTCGTTGTCGCCCATAAGGAGGCGCTCGACCGCGAGACCCGCGCGCAGGCAATCATCGCCAAGTTCGAGGAGGGTGTGAAGGCCGATACCAAGGCCGCCCGCGCCAAGGCTGCCGACCTGCAGGCTCAGATTGACACCGCCACGAAGGAGCGCACCGCGCTTGCCGCTACGCTGCCTGCCGACGTGCTCACCGACTACGAGCGTCTGCTCAAGCAGTTCCGCGGCCTGGCCGTCGAGACCATCCAGGGCAACATCCCCACGGTCTGCCACACCGCGCTGCAGGCATCGTCCATGAGCGACCTCAACCACGACGGCAGCGAGATTACGCACTGCCCGTACTGCCACCGCCTCCTGGTACTCCCGAGCAAGGAAGCCTAGCGATGACGGCGGCATCCAACAATTCAATGCAACTTGAGGGAAAAACGATCCTGCTGGGCATTACCGGCGGGATCGCCGCCTATAAGTCGTGCAATATCGTGCGCCTGCTGCAAAAGCGCGGCGCCCGCGTCAAGGTCGTTATGAGCGAGCATGCCACCGAGTTTGTGGGCCCGCTCACCTTCCGTGCGCTCACCAATGAGCCGGTCGCTGTTGGGCTATTCGACGACCCGTCTGACCCCATCCACCATATCTCGCTTGCGCAGGAGCCCGATCTGGTGGTCGTAGCGCCCGCGACGGCCAATATCATCGCCAAGATGGCCTACGGCATCGCCGATGACCTTATCTCCACCACGCTGCTGGCGACGCCGCGACCCATCGTGATCGCACCCGCTATGAACAACGGCATGTGGAAGGCGCCGGCGACG
>CABQNA010000208.1 GCA_902465425.1 uncultured Collinsella sp. | reverse complement strand
CATCGAGCAGGGCAAGCTCTGGATGCTCCAGACTCGCGTGGGCAAGCGTACCGCCACCGCCGCCCTGCGCATCGCCATCGAAATGGTCGAGGAAGGCCTGATCACCCGCGAAGAGGCCGTGAGCCGCATCGATCCCGCGCAACTCGACCAGCTCCTTCACCCGCAGTTTGACGCCTCCAAGAAGTACGAGGCTCTCGCCAGCGGTCTTAATGCCAGCCCCGGTGCCGCCGTGGGCGAGGTCGTGTTCTCGAGCGACGACGCTGTCGCGCGTTCTGCCGAGGGTCACAAGGTCATTCTGGTTCGTTGGGAGACCAACCCCGACGACCTGAAGGGCATGGTCGCCGCCGAGGGCATCCTGACCAGCCACGGTGGCAAGACGAGCCATGCCGCCGTTATCGCCCGCGGCATGGGTACGCCCTGCGTCTGCGGCATTGAGCGCTTCCACATCGACGCCGCCGAGAAGGTCGTGCGCATCGAGGGCAGCGACCGCGTATTGCACGAGGGCGATGTCATCTCCATCGACGGCACCCAGGGCATCGTCGTCGACGGTCCCGTCGACCTGGTCTCCGCCGAGCTTACCGGCGACCTGGACACCATCCTGTCCTGGGCCGACGAGATTCGCCTGGACGAGACCTGTGGCCATGCCAACCATGTGCGCGTCAACGCCGACAATCCCGAGGATGCCGAGCTCGCCCTCGAGTTTGGCGCCGAGGCCATTGGCCTGTGCCGCACCGAGCACATGTTCCTGGGTGACCGCAAGAACATCATCCAGAGCTTTATCCTGTCTGACGATGAGGCCGTGAAGCAGCAGGCCCTGGCCGACCTGCTCAAGGTTCAGACCGAGGACTTCCTGGCGATGTTCAAGACCATGTCCGGTCGCGATGTGGTCGTCCGCCTGCTCGATCCGCCGCTTCATGAGTTCCTGGATAATCCTCGCGAGCTCGAGGTTGCCATCACCAAGAAGGAAGCCGCTGGCGCCAGCGAGGAAGAGCTTGCCGTCCTGCGCGCCCGCCTGCGTCGTATCGACGGCATGGTCGACTCGAACCCCATGCTCGGCCTACGCGGCGTGCGCCTGTCCGTCGTCTTTAGCGATCTGCCGCTCATGCAGGTCCGCGCCGTCGCCACGGCTGCCGCCCGCCTTATCAAGGAGGGCGTCGACCCGCGCCCCGAGATTATGGTCCCGCTCGTTTCCATTACGGCCGAGCATGTTCAGACCCGCGAGGTTATCGAGCGCGTGATCGCCGAGGTTTCCGTCGAAGAAGGCGTCGAGCTCAACATTCCCGTGGGCACGATGCTCGAGCTGCCGCGCGCCTGCATGGTCGCTGACGAGATCGCCCATCACGCAGACTTCTTCTGCTTTGGCACCAACGACCTCACCCAGACGACCTTCGGTTTCTCGCGTGACGACGCCGAGGCTAAGTTCATCCCGCTGTACATGCATAAGAAGATCTTGAAGGACAATCCCTTCGAGACCATCGATACGGCGGTGCTCGAGCTGGTGCGCATGGCCGTCGAGAAGGGCCGAGCCACCAACCCCGACATGCACTTTGGCGTTTGCGGCGAGCA
This sequence comes from uncultured Collinsella sp., assembly GCA_902465425.1. Taxonomy (GTDB): domain Bacteria; phylum Actinomycetota; class Coriobacteriia; order Coriobacteriales; family Coriobacteriaceae; genus Collinsella. The sequence continues at coordinate 1,496 of CABQNA010000208.1, read as the reverse complement.
CGGCGGCGACCCCAAGTCCATCAAGGGCCTGTTTAACGTGGCCGACGTGGACTACGTGTCCTGCTCGCCCTACCGCGTGCCCCTCGCACGCCTGGCTGCCGCCCAGGCCAAGCTCGAGGCCAAGCGTTCCGCCTAACGTTTTGGGTTTAGACGCCTAGCGTAGCCCCCTTCATGCCGCCCGTCTCATTCGTGAGACGGGCGGTTATCATGTGCGGGTTTTGTCTTTTTGTCTGCGTAAAAAATTGTTCTTGCAGCAGAAACCCGCGCGTGTATACTCGAATACGTTTGTTCAACTACGTGCCGGCCAAGGTGGTACGGCACCTCTAGAAGAGTAAGGAATTGCACATGGATTACATCCGCGCAATCGAGCGTCAGCAGATCCGCGAGGACATTCCTCAGGTTCGCGTCGCCGACAACGTCAAGGTTCACTACCGCATTAAGGAAGGCGACCGCGAGCGCATCCAGGTCTTCCAGGGCGACGTCATCCGCATGGCCGGCGCCGGTGCCCGCGAGACCTTCACCGTCCGCAAGATGTCCTTCGGTGTCGGTGTTGAGCGTACCTTCCCGCTTCACAGCCCCAAGATCGCCAAGCTCGAGGTCGTTCGTCATGGTCGCGTCCGTCGCGCCAAGCTGTACTACCTCCGCGACAAGGTGGGCAAGGCTGCTCGCATCCCCGAGAAGCGCTAAGAAGATCGCAGCGTCTGTCCACTCGTTTGGACACAAGGGTCACCTTCGGGTGGCCCTTCTTTTTATCTGATTTGCATGCAAGGAGGGCCTGGTATGGCCAACATGACGAGCTCGGTTTCGGCATCGCAGGTTGCCGGTGAGTTGGCGAGCGCTACGTTTGAGGAGATTCCCGCCCTCGTGGAGCATTATCGCGAGGACCCGCGCCAGCAGGTAATCAAGGCTTGCGAGCGTGCTCTTAAGCGCCATGCCAAGGAACTTGCCGAGCGCGAGCGCGTCAATGACATGTACGAGCTTATGCATGAGCTTGGCGGCGATGGGGTGGTCGTTGGTGTCGACGAGGTGGGTCGCGGATCGGTGGCCGGTCCTTTGACGGTATGCGCCGTCTGCCTTCCTATGGAGCCGCGCGTCTGGGGCATCAACGATTCCAAAAAGCTCACGCCGGCGCGCCGCGAGTTGCTCTCAGTGAAGATTGCCGAGGTGGCGACGGCGATCGGTTTTTGCCATATCGCGCCTAAGGATATCGATGAGATGGGCATGGCCCGTGCTATCCGTACCGCCGTTGCGGGCGCCGTGGCCGATACGGGGCTCGAGCCCGATTGCGTGCTTATGGATGGCAACCCCTTGGGCGCCGTTCCTAACGAGCGCGATGTGGTGAAGGGCGATGCCAAGATCGCCTGCATCGCTGCGGCGTCCATCATGGCCAAGGTCACGCGTGACGAGATGATGGTCGAGTACGACGCCGAGTACCCCGAGTACCATCTGGCCGAGTCGAAGGGCTATGCGAGCCCCGAGCACATCGAGGCCATTCG
>CABQNA010000207.1 GCA_902465425.1 uncultured Collinsella sp. | reverse complement strand
TGATCCCCTGGCGCGCCTTTTGCATCGGTGCCGATGTCGTTTTGTGCCGCTTGCGTTCCTAGCGTTCGTCCACGAGCTTGGCGACGAGGGCTTTGAGCTCGGCCAACTCTTGCTCGAGTTCCTTGACGCGGCGGGCGTTTTCGGTGATGCCCTGACGGTTGAGGGCGCTCTGCTCGGCGGCATCGTCGGGCATGTACTCGCGATGCTGCTTGGCGTCGAAGCTCTCCTCGAACACGCGGCAGCCGTTGCGCTTGATGATGCGCCCGGGCACGCCCACGACGGTGCAGTTGTCGGGCACGTCCTTGACGACGACCGAGTTGCCGCCGATTTTGACGTTGTTGCCAATGTGGATGTTGCCAAGCACCTTGGCGCCCGTGCCCACCGTGACATTGTTGCCCAGGGTGGGGTGACGCTTGCCGGTCTCGTTGCCGGTGCCGCCGAGCGTGACGCCCTGGTAGAGCACACAGTTGTCGCCCACGATGGCAGTCTCGCCAATAACGACGCCCATGGCGTGGTCGATAAAGAAGTGCTTGCCGATCTGCGCGGCGGGGTGAATCTCGACGCCGGTGATATGGCGGGTTAACTGCGAGAGCACACGGGCGAGTGAGCGATGACCGTGCTCCCACAGCCAGTGCTCGGGCACGTGGTTCCACTTGGCGTGCAGGCCAGGATAGGAAAGGAAGATGACCAGGCCGTTTTGCGCGGCAGGGTCCTGCGCCTGGACGGTCTTGATGTCCTCGCGAATGGTATTGATAAAGCTCACCGGCCGCCCTCCCTTAGCGCCGTGACAATGCGATTCAATAAAGTATAGCGATTCGCTAGGGATTAGGAAGGGCGATCTTGCTTCGCTTTGGGCGACAAGTGTCAGTTATGCAAACTTGCTGGTAATGAAGTAAGACTTTTGAGGGGTTTGGCCCGTGCTCGCGCCGCAACCGTATACTGGTCAACTTGGACGTGTCCGCGCCCACAACTGAGAGGTTTTACTTCATGGGTTTCATCAATTTTATCGCCGAGCTGCTTAAGGACCCGCGCACCGCGATCGCCAGCTGGATCGCCGCCGGCCCGCTTATGGCCTACGGCTGCGTGTTCCTAATCATCTTTATCGAGACGGGCGTGGTGTTCTTCCCGTTCCTTCCCGGCGACTCGCTGCTGTTTGCCTCGGGCTTCTTTGCCCACAACGGCGGCTTTAACATCGTGGCGCTTCTGGCCACCGCATGGGCCGCAGCCATCCTGGGCGATCAGTGCAACTTTATGATCGGCCACTTCTTTGGCCGCAAGATCATCGCCTCGGGCAAGGTAAAGGCCATGACGCCCGAGCGCATAAAAAAGTCCGAGGATTTCCTGGATAAGTGGGGCCATCTGGCCATCTTCCTCGGTCGCTTCTTCCCGTTCATCCGCACCTTTGTGCCTTTTATCGCCGGCATGGGCGGCATGCACTGGCGCAACTTTGTCATCTTTAACGTGCTAGGTGGAATTACCTGGTCGACGGTCTTTACGCTGCTGGGTTACTTCTTTGGTGGCATTCCGTTTGTGCAGGAGCACTTTGAGCTGCTGATTATCGGCATCGTCGCCGTGTCGATCATCCCGACCGTGGTCGGCCTGGTTAAGGCTAAGCTCGGTAAAAAGAACGCCTAGTCCGAGTTTGTTTTCGGACGTTAATTCCAAGGCCCGTCATCGGATTCGATGGCGGCCTTTTGTGTTGAAGGCAAATGAAAATACTTTACTTAGTTAAAGAAAAACGTTTTATCCAAGGCGTGCGGGGAGTACAATCACCTGCATGCGAATCGACGTGCCATCGGCTTCGATGCTGCCCGCGTGTCCTGCCCGGCTCTACGCTTCCGGGTATGCGACGTTGCGACGCGGCCGGCTTCGGTCCTTGCGTGCGGGTTCGCGAGTATGCAACTGTGTATGTAAGGAGCGACATATGACTGTCGAGAAGAAGGATATCGATTGGGGTAGCCTCGGCTTTGGCTACATGAAGACCGATTACAGCTACGAGGCTCATTGGAAGGATGGCGAGTGGGACGAGGGCGGCCTGACCACCGACCACACCCTGCATGTCTCCGAGTGCGGCGGCATCTTCCATTACTGCCAGGAGGTCTTTGAGGGCCTGAAGGCCTACACCGCCGAGGACGGCAGCATCGTCTGCTTCCGTCCCGACATGAACGCCGAGCGTATGTACAACTCCGCTCAGCGCCTCGAGATGCCCCCGTTCCCCAAGGACAAGTTCGTTGAGGCCGTCAAGCAGGTCGTCTCTGCCAACGCCGCATGGGTTCCGCCCTTCGGCTCTGGCGCAACCCTGTATGTGCGTCCGTTTATGATCGGCTCCGGTGACGTGATCGGCGTGGCTCCCGCTCCTGAGTACACGTTCCGCATTCTCGTGACCCCGGTCGGTCCGTACTTTAAGGGTGGCCTCAAGCCTGTCAAGCTGCGCGTTTCCGAGTACGACCGCGCCGCACCGCACGGCACCGGCAACATCAAGGCTGGCCTCAACTACGCCATGTCCCTTAAGCCCACGATGGAAGCTCACCGCGAGGGCTATGCCGAGAACCTGTATCTCGACTCCGAGTCCCGCACCTATGTCGAGGAGACCGGTGGCGCCAACGTCCTGTTCGTGAAGGAGGACGGCACGCTTGTCGTCCCGCAGTCGCACACCGACTCCATCCTGCCCTCCATCACCCGCCGTTCGCTCGTTCAGGTTGCTCAGGACCTGGGCATGACCGTCGACCAGCGTCCCGTCGAGTGGGCCGAGGTCAAGGCCGGCACCTTTGTTGAGTGCGGTCTGTGCGGCACCGCTGCCGTTATCTCCCCGGTGGGCGAGATCGACAACAAGGTCTACGGTGCCGACGAGACTGTGACCTTCCCGGCCGGCTACACCGAGATCGGTCCTGTGATGAAGAAGCTCCGCGAGACCCTGACGGGCATCCAGTCTGGTGCTGTTGAGGATAAGCACAACTGGGTTTACACCGTCGCGTAATTCGTCTTACCTGCCCGGGCGGAGAGTAAGTTCCCTCCCGGCGCATTCCGCAGGACGCAAGAAGCCCTCGCCGCACGAAGTGCGCAGCGAGGG
>CABQNA010000206.1 GCA_902465425.1 uncultured Collinsella sp. | reverse complement strand
TCGGCTCGATGCCGTACACCTCAGCGGCGAGCTCGGCCTCGGCGACCTTCTTGCCCTCGCTGTTCTTTACTTCAAACTTTGCCATTTAAGTGTTCTCCTTGGTATGACGCTGGGCTAAATGGGCTGGGCCCTTAGGCCATACGGATGGCGACGAGACCATTCTTGGCACCCGGGACAGCGCCCTTGACCAAGATGAGGTTCTGCTCGGCATCGATGCGGACAACGGAAAGGTTCTTGACGGTAACGCGCTCGTTACCCATGTGACCGGCCATCTTGACGCCCTTGAGGACGCGCGCAGGATAGGCGCACTGACCGATAGAACCGGGGTGACGCTGGAAGTGAGAACCATGCGTCATAGGACCGCGGCGCTGACCCCAGCGCTTGATGCGACCCTGGAAGCCCTTACCCTTGGAGGTACCGATGACGTCGACCTTCTCGACATCAGCGAAATCAGCGACGGTAACGACCTCGCCGACCTTGTGCTCCTCGCCGTTCTCGACGCGGACCTCACGAAGGAAGCGGACAGGCTCGACGCCAGCCTTAGCGAAGTGACCAGCCATGGGCTTGTTCACGTTCTTGGCCTTGATGTCGCCGAAACCGATCTGGACGGCGTCATAGCCGTCGGTTGCCTGAGTTTTAACCTGCGAGACAGCGCAGGGGCCAGCCTGGATGACCGTGACGGGGACGACGTTGTCGTTCTCGTCCCAAACCTGGGTCATGCCAATCTTGCGGCCGAGAATCATGCTGATCAAGATATGATCCCAACTCTCGCGTGGTCTTGGGACAATGCGTACACCACCGAGCGTACGCCCCTAGAGGACCACTACTTACACGACGTGCTCTCCAGCCTTGTATTGCGTCCGAACTACCTGACAACCCTATTAAGCAGGCGTTTTGTCCAGCCAGAATACTCCCCTGGTTACACACAGCTGTCTAGTATACACGGCTGCGGGCGTATCCATCGAGATTCATATTTCACTCACATTGTTTACGCAGGTAAAGTGCGTGGAGTCGCCTGGGCTTGGCAGAGGGGCGGCGAAATATATTAAGTTTGCTGCTCTACAGTCCTGCGCAAGACGGAAAGCACATTAAGTGCTTTCCTTTGCGTGCGGAACTCGCGACAAACTTAATATATTTCGCCGCCCCTCTGCCAAGCTCGGGAGACGACACGTTGATGTCTGCTTAACTCTGCTCGCTCAGGCTAATGACTTTGTTGGGGGTCCACTATTTGCTGGAGAGTGAACTTGCATTGGAGCCTGTCACTCTTTCCTTGCAAATCTTCCTCGTCAAAATCGAAGATCATGATGGCGCAGTTGGGGAGTTTTGCTGGGAGCTCGAAGCCCTCTGGGGCTGCAGCCTTGATGAATTGGCGGCTGGCGCTGCCGTGGCTTACTGCTAGAAGGGTTTCGATGCCCTCGGAGCCCATGATATTGGTAAGCGCATCCACCATACGTTCTTGCAGCGCCTGGCTTCCTTCTCCTCCGAAGGGGACCAGGTCCTCGCCCGGATCCCAGACGTCGGTGGGCAGCGCGCCGTGCGGGCCTTCTTCGAAGGAGCCGTAGCAGCGCTCGATAATGCCTTCGCAGGGCTCGGCTGCTGCGTCCGGGCCGAGGAGCTCGCATGCGACGAGCTGAGCTGTGTCCATGGCTCGGCCTAAGGGCGAAGAGACCACTTTGTCGGGGACGACGCCGTGGCCCTTAAGCCATGCGGCTGCCATCCCGGCTTGCTGACGGCCCAGATCGGTCAGCGGCGAATCGCAGCGGCCCTGGACCAGCTTTTTGACGTTGAACTCCGTCTGACCGTGGCGGAGTAGATACAGCTTCTTCATGCTCTCCCCTTCTGCATAACCTGCTTTGCCGGCACAGCCTTACTCGTGGGTATGCCCTACGTAGTCTTCGTCGATCGTAATCTTGGCAATCGACTTGGGATATTCCGATTCGACCCGTTGTGCCAGCGCGTGCTTTACGTCTTCGGCACTCATCTGCAGATCCGAGGGACGCACGCAGTCAAAGATCACGTTGGTGTGCGTAGGACCCGGCACGCAGCGCAGGTCATGAATCGAGAGGCGGCTATCGATCTCCTGGGCCATGGCGTGAATGCGCAAGCGCATGCTCGCCACCTTTGGATCGTCGGTCACGATGGGATCGTAATGGAGCGTGACGATCATGCCGTCCTCGTTCCTAAACGACTGCTCGATGTTATCGAGCGTGTCGTGACTTTCCAGCGGACTGACCTCGGCCGCCATCTCGGCATGCGCGCTTGCGAACTTCCTGCCCGGGCCGTAGTCGTGAACCATCAAATCGTGAACGCCCAAAACGCCGGGATAGCTCATGATCTTGTCTCGAATGTGCTTGACCAGCTTAGGATCGGGCGCCTGGCCCAAAAGCGGGCTCACTGTATCTTGGATAAGCTCAAAACCACTCCAGCCAATATAGGCGCCAACGGCAAGGCCGACCCATGCGTCAAGATTGATGTGCGTCACCTGCGAAACAATTGCGCACGCTAGCACGGCGCCCGTGGCAAGGACATCGTTCTTGGAATCCTGCGCGGTCGCATGCAGCGTCTCGGACTCAATGCGGTCACCGAGCTTTTGGTTGAGCGCTGCCATCCACAGCTTTACGACCATCGAAAGCGCCAGGACTGCCACCAGGGCAAGCGAGAACTCGACAGGCTCGGGGTGGATGATGCGCTCAACCGACGACTTCACCAGCTCAACGCCAATAAGCAGCACGAGCGCCGCCACGACCAATCCCGAGAGATACTCATAGCGACCGTGGCCGTAAGGATGCTCGGGGTCGGCCGGCTTGCTCGCCAGCTTAAAGCCCAGCACGCTCACAATGTTCGAGCTTGCATCGGACAGGTTGTTCATGGCATCCGCCACAATCGAAACCGATCCCGAAACCACACCAATTGCGCCCTTCGCAGCACATAGTGCCACATTGGCGAGAATACACACCACGCCCGTCAACGTGCCCACGCGCGCACGGTCGCCCTGCGCACGCTTAACAATCCACTCGACCATCTACATCCGCCCCCACGGTACTACCTATATATCTATTGCTCAAACGGATTGTAGTGT
>CABQNA010000205.1 GCA_902465425.1 uncultured Collinsella sp. | reverse complement strand
CCTCGGAAACCTCTTTAAACTTTTCCTCAGCATCCGGCTCTTTATTGACGTCCGGATGGAGCTTGCGGGCCTTTTGTTGGAAAGCCTTTTGAATATCACGCGAGGTGGCGTCCTTGGAGACGCCCAAAATCTCGTAGTAATCTTTTTCGTTCATCGTCGCCATGCGCGGCAACCTCCTGCTCACAGCAGCGTATATATTGCGGTAATTCTACCCGAGCGGCCTAGACTAGACCCCAAAACAGCTCGAACAGCATATTTCCATCGAGCCAGCCCAGGTGTGTCGGCGCTAAACGGGCGCGGGCGCGACCTGCGATAACGTCTTTTGAGGTGACACACCCCACATGTCCTTCAGCATGATCGGGCACCCAAGCGGCAAGACCCAATTCGAGCGCGCGATCGCAGGCAGCTGCCAGCTCGTCTGCAGCAATCACGCTTGCCGAGTGAACCAACAGTTCGGGCCCAATGCCGCGCGTCATGCGGCAGGCGAGCATCAAATCCTCGGCCGCCGCCTCGCGATGCGACAGGTACTCGGCCTCAAACGCTGTCGCGCCATCGTCACGTTGCACCAGTCGCACGCGGTGCGCATCGCCACGAGCGGGAACGTCAGGAAACAGCCCGGCCAAGCGATCGAAATCCTCGGTATCGAGCATACCCGCGGCAGAACGACCCAAACCCAGATAGCCCTGTCCGGTCCAATAGGCAATGTTGTGGGCGCATTCATGCCCATCGAGCGCGTAGCTCGCCACCTCATACGGATGGTAGCCCGCCGAACTCAGCCGCTCGCGCGCAACGTCCATGCATGCGGCTTGGAAATCCTCATCGGGCTCGAGCGACTCATCGCGGCACGCCATGCGATAGAGGGGCGTCCCCTCCTCGAGCGTGAGCGGGTAAACCGACACATGATGCGGAGCCGCCGTCAGCACGCCATCGAGCGTGCTCTTCCAACTCGCTGCAGTCTGTCCGGGAAGCCCACACATAAGATCGCACGACACGTCAAGCCCAGCGTTCTTGACCGTCGCGATGGCAGCGAGCGCCCGGTCGGCATCGTGAATACGGCCAATCGCAGCAAGCTCGGCGTTGTCGAGGGTTTGGACTCCCAGAGAAATGCGCGTGACGCCCACCCCGGCAAGCGCCGCGGTGAGCTGCGAAGTCAACGACTCAGGATTAGCCTCGCAAGTAAACTCAACGGGCTTGCACAACATGGAGATACGCCGCGCCAGCTCCACCAGGCGCTCCCCTGCCAGCGACGGCGTGCCGCCGCCTACGTAGACCGTGCGGATCTGCCCGAGTGCCCCAGCGTTGCCAAAGGCATCGAGCCGCGCATACAGGTGCTCAAAATAGGCATCGAGCGCAGCGTCCAGGTCGCACGGCGCCACGCTTTGCGAGTCAAAGTCGCAATAGCGGCATTTTTGAGCGCAAAACGGCACGTGCACATACAGCGCGGTAACGGCCACCCTTAAGCCTCCAGCGGATGAGCGGGCGGCAAGCGCGGCCTCGCAGGCCACCACGTCGCGCTCTATATCATCGACCAGCGCCATAAACTCCTCGTACGTGGAGCAGCGCACCACCTGAGCGCGCCAGGCGGCGGCATGGGACATGCCCTTTAAGTACCAGCTTGCATACGTACGGGCGCGCGACATAAGCGGCAGAAGCTCGTGCGTCAACGTCAGGTGCTCACGCAGAGCCTCCAGGCGCTCGACCGAGGAGCGAGAAGGAACCGGCGTGCCATCGAATGCAAGGGCTCGGGCATCGCCGAACACCCACGGATTGCCGTAGATGCCGCGCGCGATAAACACTGCGCTGGCACCCGAGCCGCTCAGATGCTCAGCAGCGTCCTCGGCCGAGAACACATCGCCCGAACCAATCACGGGAATCTCGACAGCGTCGGCAACCTCATCGACAACAGACCAATCGGCCTGGCCCGTATAGAGCTGCGTGGCACAGCGACCGTGCACGGCAACCGCAGCGGCGCCCGCCCCTTCGAGCATCTGGGCAAACGTTGCGGCGTTGCGATCCTCGGCATAAAAACCCTTGCGGATCTTCACGGTCACGGGAACATGCGCCGCGCCCACCGCTGCCTCGACAATCTTCTCGGCCAGGTCGGGCGTGCGCATAAGCGCCGAGCCCTCGCCCTTGGTAACGACCTTGCGAGCCGGACAGGCCATGTTGATATCAATCAATGACAGGCGATCGCCCACGCGTTCCTCGACGGCAGCGACGGCACTCGCAAACTGATCGGGCTTGGAACCAAAGAGCTGCACGCAGATCTGCTGCTCCTCGTCGGCCGGCAACACCAGGCGCCACGTCTTGTTGCTGGCATAGGCAAGGCCTGCAACGCTCACCATCTCGCTGTAGGCAAGGTTGGCGCCGCGGCGGCGACACATGATGCGATAGGCGGGGTCGGTTACGCCCGCCATGGGAGCCATAAGGAACGGCTGCTCGGCATAAGCACCTAGCAGCCGCTTGCTGTATTCAGAAAGCGCCATGGACCTACTCGTCCACCTTGAGAATCGCCATAAAGGCCTCCTGCGGGACCTCGACCGAGCCGATGGCCTTCATGCGCTTCTTGCCCTCTTTCTGCTTCTCGAGCAGCTTGCGCTTTCGCGAGATATCGCCGCCGTAGCACTTGGCCAGCACGTCCTTGCGGCGTGCCTTAACGGTGGAGCGGGCAATGATCTTGTTGCCGATGGCACCCTGGATAGGCACCTCGAACAGCTGACGCGGAATGATCTCCTTGAGCTTGTCGCACAGGCCGCGGGCAAGACCGTAGGCTTTATCCTTGTGCACGATAAACGACAGCGCGTCCACCTCGTCGCCCGAAAGTAGGATGTCGAGCTTGACGAGCTCGGAGGGGCGATATTCGTTGAACTCGTAGTCGAGCGAGGCGTAACCCTTGGTGCGGCTCTTGAGCTGATCGAAGAAGTCCAAGATGAGCTCGGCGAGCGGCATATCAAAGCGCATCTCGACCGATTTGCTCGTCAGGTGGATCATATCGGTCGTGACGCCACGGTGCTCGATAGCGAGCTGCATGACGGCACCCGTATACTCGGGCGGGCAGATGATCTTTGCCTTGAGGTAAGGCTCTT
>CABQNA010000204.1 GCA_902465425.1 uncultured Collinsella sp. | reverse complement strand
AGCTGCGCGAGGTCGCCGGCGGTTGGCGCCTGTTCACGCACCCCGCCTACCACGACGTGGTCGAGGCCTATGTGTTGAGCTGGGACACGCAAAAGCTGTCGCAGGCAGCGCTCGAAACCCTGGCCGTGATCGCCTACCACCAGCCCGTGACGCGCGAGGTGGTCAAGGGCATCCGCGGCGTCAACTCCGATGGCGTCATCGCGTCGCTCGTTGACAAGGGTCTGGTGCGCGAGCTCGGCCGTGACCCCCAGCGCGGTCAGGCCATCATCTACGGCACGACCAACGCCTTCTTGGAAAAGTTCGGCCTGCGTTCCACCCGCGACCTGCCCGATCTGGAGCAGTTTGCCCCCGACGAGCAGTCGCGCCAGTTTATCCGCGAGCGCCTGAGCGGCCGCAGTATTCAGTCCACGCTCGAGGAGCAGGCCGAGGACCTAGACGAAGAGCGCGAACTGCTCGATACCGATGTTGAAGATGTTGAGGCAGTCGAGGAAGAGGACACCCTGATCGTCGACGAGACCTCGGAGGATTTGCATGACGAGGACTAACGAAGTAGGGGAGACGTGCACCGTGGGCAACGCGGCACCCGCAACCGACGCCCAGCCCGTCTACCCGCACACCATGCGCCTGCAGCGCTTTTTGGCGCGCGCAGGCGTGGCGAGCCGACGTGGCTCGGAGGATCTGATGACCGCCGGCCGCGTGACCGTCAACGGCGAGGTCGCGACCGAGCTGGGTACCAAGGTCGATGTCGACCACGATCACATCGAGGTCGACGGCATGCCCGTCAAGCTCAACCAGGGCGCCGTGTACCTGATGCTCTACAAGCCAACCGGCTACCTCACCACCATGAGCGATCCGCAGGAACGCCCTTGCGTGGCTGACCTGGTCCCGCGCGACCGTTTTCCGGGGCTCTTCCCGGTGGGTCGCCTGGACCGCGACACCACAGGCCTTTTGCTCTTTACCACCGACGGTGATCTGTCGCAGGACCTGCTGCACCCCAGCAAGCACGTCTACAAGACCTATCAGGCGCTCGTGGACGGCCACCTGACCGATCGCGACTTAGAACCGCTCCGCCGCGGCATCGAGCTCGACGACGGCCTGTGCCAGCCGGCGATCTGCCGCGTCATTACCGCGCGCGAGGCCGAGGCCGTGGCTCCGCAAGGCGTCAAGCCCGGCACCACCGCCGTGGAGGTCATCATCCGCGAGGGTCGCAAGAATCAGGTCAAGCGCATGCTGAGCAAGATCCACCACCCGGTGATCCGCCTGCACCGCTGTAACTTTGCCGGCCTGGAGCTCAAGGACGTGGCCAAAGGCTCGTGGCGCGAGCTCACCGAGCGCGAGGTACAGATCCTCAAAAGCGGTGGCATCCCTCCCAAGCAGGCCAGCGCCATACGCGGCGGCAAGCCCCAAGACACGCCCGCCAGCCGCACGCGTCACCACGGCAGCCACGGCTCCGCACCCAAGCGCAACACCTACCGCGAGCGCTACACCGGCTAGGCAACCCGCCGCGCCCCAACGCCCGCGAACCATACCAGCACGTCAATCATCGAAAGGAAGCATTGCATGATCGTCGCCATCGACGGCCCCGCCGGTTCCGGCAAGTCCACCATCGCCAAGGAGATCGCCCGCCAGCTGGGCTTTAACAAGCTCGACACGGGCGCCATGTATCGCGCCGTCACCTTCGCCGCGCTCGACCGCGGCATCGATCTGGACGACGAGGCGGCAATCGACGCCCTCGCCGAGCAGATCGAAATTCGCTTTACCAACGGCACCGGCGAGGATACGCGCCTGACCATTGACGGCCAGGACGCTTCGGCCGCCATCCGCACCCCACAGGTGGACGCCAACGTCTCCAAGGTCTCGGCCTATCCGGGCGTGCGCGCCGCCATGCTCATCCATCAGCGCCGCGCCGCCGAGGACCGCGATATCGTGGCCGAGGGTCGCGACATCGGCACCGTCGTGTTCCCTAACGCGCAAGTCAAGGTCTTCCTGACCGCCGACCCGCGCGAGCGCGCCCGCCGCCGCGTGCTGCAGCGTCACCAAAACGACGCCCAGCCGCTCACCACCGAGCAGCTCGAGACCGAGGTCGACGAGACGCTCGACGCCCTTAAGCAGCGCGACAAGCTCGACAGCAGCCGCGAGGTCGCCCCGCTCGTGCCCGCCGAGGACGCCGTGCACGTCGACTCCACCGCCCACACCATCGACGAGGTCGTCCGCATTATCGAGGACCTCATCAACCAAAGGAGGTAGCCCATGCGCCTGTTTAAACAGACGCCCGAGGACTATTACAACGCCCCGTATGCCGAGTTTCCCGCGCTCATCCGCGGCACCGTCTTCGTGGTCATGGCAATCCTTTGGGCTTTCTCCAAGCTCATGTGGCGCTGGAAGGTAGAGGATGCCGATCTGCTGTTTGAGCGCCAGGACGGCCGCGGAAGCGTAGTCATCTGCAACCACACCTCGATGGCCGAGCTCTTGGCCGTGGAGACGGCGCTGTTCTTTGGGGGGCGCCGCATTCGTCCCATCTTTAAGTCCGAGTTCGCCAAGAGCAAGATTGTGCGCTGGGCCTTTAGCCGCGTTGGCGGCATCCCCGTGGAGCGCGGTACCGCCGACATGAAGTGCTTGCGCGCCGCTCAGCATGCGCTGCAGCGCGGCGAGGACGTCCTGATCTTCCCCGAGGGCACGCGCATCCGCTCGCGCGAGATCAAGCCCGAGGTCCACGGCGGCTTTGCGCTCATCGCCCAGATGGGCAAGGCGCCCGTCAACCCGCTCGCCATCTGTGGCTGGTCCGACATCACGCCCGCGGGCAAAAAGCTCATGCGTCCCAAGAAGTGCTGGATTCGTGCCGGCAAGGCCGTCTCACTTTCCGACGCACCGGCCGGGCTTAAGCGCACGGAGCGCCTGGCCTGGTTTGAATCCGAGGCCATGAATCGCGTCTACGCCATGCGAGACGAGCTGTGCGCCGAGCATCCGGGCAGGTTCTAGCCATGAGCGAGAACGTGACGAACACCACCGCGACTGTGTCCGGCCAGGCAACCGCGCCTACCATCGAGATCGCCGCCCACGCCGGCACTTGCTACGGCGTACAGCGTGC
>CABQNA010000203.1 GCA_902465425.1 uncultured Collinsella sp. | reverse complement strand
GGAGCCACTGTCCCACCTGCTCGAAATGCCCGAACACTATTGTCAGAGCTGCGGCATGATACTCACGCCCGACGACTGTGGCACCGATGCCACGGGCGCCACGACCGACCATTACTGCAAGTGGTGCTACGACCACGGCAAGTACACCTACGACACCACGATGGAGGCAATGATTGAGGATTGCGCCCCGCGGCTGGCACAAAACACCGGCATGTCGCTCGATGAAGCCGTCTCGCTCATGGGCGCCGTGCTGCCGCAACTGGAGCGCTGGCGTTCCGTGCACGAAAACGAGGAGCGCTACGGTGCCGAGGCGCGAGCGCGCTATGGCGACGAGGCGATCGACGCCGCAAACGAAGCACTGCTGGATATGGATCCCGAGACATGGAACGACATGAAGGAACTTGAACGCGCTATTCTGGGCCAGCTCTCGATTGCCATGGGCGACGGCGACCCAGAGAGCAATGAGGCCCGCAAGCTTGTCGCAATGCACCGTCGATGGATTGGCCTTAACTGGGGGCACGAGCCCCAAGACGAAGCATACCTGGGGCTCGCCCACGGATATCTTACCGACCAGCGCTTTATCGACTACTACGACAAGCCCTGCGGCACCGGAGCCACGGCGTTTCTGGTCCAGGCGATCGAGTCGTCGCTGGCTCGCGCATAGACCGCAGCGGCTTTGGGTATTTCAATCGAAACCTCAACCGATTGGAGACCTATGGCTACTGATCATGAACTCGTGCTCTACGTTATGACTGGCTGCCCGTATTGCATAAAGGTCAAGCGCTTTTTGGCCGATAACGGCGTGACCATTCCCGAACGCAACATCTCGACCGACGCCGTTGCCGAACAGACACTCATCGCCGTCGGCGGAAAACGCCAGGTTCCCTGCCTGTTCATCGATGGCAAGCCACTCTACGAATCGAGCGACATCATCGCGTGGGTACAGAAGAACCTGCTCTAACACTCGCGTTGCGACCGACTCGCCCCAACCCATACGACCCAAACATGTACGTCAGCATCCAAAGTCGACATTTTTCGACATCTTCGGATGCTGGCGTACAGCTTTTTGCAACATAGTCGTAGGGGACGTTCTTAAATGACTAGTCGCTAAAGAACGTCCCCGATGTCTAACTAGCCGCGGAAGCGAGCTATGGGTGCGAGTGGCTGCTCGCGAAAGACCCGCTCGACGGCGGCGCGGTATTCGTCGACCTTTTTGGTCTTACGCACGAGCTTGTGAACGGTAGCGGGGTCAGCGAAAGCGCACTTGGCGTAGAACCACCACTCCTTCATACGAAAGACCGCGTTGCCGCCAATCTCTTCTGCATAGGCCGCAAACAGCGTGTCGTGGAAGCGCTGCAGCTCAGCAGCCGTGGCAGCAGGACCGCCCTTGACCATGCGAGCGAGCGCGGGATTCGCAAGTAAGCCACGCCCCAGCATCACATGGCGTGTGCCGGGATAGGCCTCCACCAGCGCATCCATGTCCTCAAGATCAAAAATGTCACCGTTATAGGCGACCGGGAACGGCGCACGCTCCAACGTTTCGCCATAGAGCTCCTTGCGCGGCGTGCCCGTATAGCGGTCCTTTTGTACGCGCGGATGCACAATCAGCTCTGCCAGCGGCATGCGGCAATACAAATCGAGCACGCGCTCGTATTCGTCGTCGCTCTCCAGCCCCAGCCTGGTTTTTACCGACACCGGCAACGGCGAACGTTCGCACACATCGCTCAAAAACACCTCGAGCTCATCCAGGTGGCGCAAAAAGCCCGAACCCTTGCCTTTAGCGACAACCGTACCCGAGGGACAGCCAAGGTTGAGATTGACCTCGCGGTAGCCCATGTCGGCGAGTACCTGTGCCGCCCATACAAACTCGTCCGCGTTCTTGGACATCAGCTGAGGCACTACGTTGAGCCCCTGGTTATTGGCAGGATCGATCTCCTTAAACGCCTTGCCGCCAAAGCGATTTCCCACCCGCGGCGGCGGCAAAAACGGCGTGTAATAGCAATCGAGCGCACCGAAGCACTCCGCATGCACGCGACGGAACACATGCCCGGTAATCCCCTCCATAGGGGCCAACGATAGAATCATCTACTCTTCTCTCATATCAACGAACGTGACAAAGGAACCGCCCCTTTGTCACATGCATTATGCCTTGTGCTCCAGGCGATTCACAAGGAAGAGGTAACTACTGAACGATGACCACCCTCCAACCGCACCCCATACAACGAAGGTGAATGGTTTTCCCGAAAAGTGAACGAGCATAATCGGACCCCCAAAGCATCAACACTTTTGGAAGTCTATTTCCTGCGGTTTTAGCGTCTAGAAATGCAGATGCTTCGGAGGACGAATCTATCAAGTCGTACTACACCTTTGACATCGAAGCCGAGAATGAGTTCGACGAATACACCCATCCGGAAATTAGCCTTATGCTCTCCGCAAGGAAACGCTAGGAGGCTGCACTCTGGTTGCCGCTCGCGAACGCCGCCAATATAACGAGGTCTAATACTTTTCCAAGAAGTGAACGACCGTTTTTAGACCCCCGAAACATCGACATTTTCTGACGCCAAAACCGCAGGATTTAACAATCAAAACCGCAGGAAACCGCCTTCAATAAGTGTTGGCGCTTCAGGGGTCCATTTTGACTCGTTCACTTCTCGGAAAAGTATTAGACCCCGATTTCGCAAGGGTCTCAATGTGGCAAAGGGACTGCCCCTTTGTCACATTATTCGGAGCGCAGGGCCTCCACGGGATCCTTCCTGGACGCGCTACGGGCCGGCAGCAGGCCAGCGACAACCGTCAGCAGCACCGAAATTGCAATGAGCACCAGCGCATCCTGCACGGGCAGGCTCATCAGATTGGGTACCTGTTTGGCAGTAAGCGCCCAGGCATTAACCGGAAAGCTCACGGCCACCACGACGACAACAGCAAAGACGCCGGCGATGAGGCCTTCGATAAAGGTCTCGACATTGAATACGTTGGCCACGTTGCGCTTCGACGCGCCGATCGCGCGCAGGATACCGATCTCCTTCTTGCGCTCCAGTACGCTGATGTAGGTGATGATGCCGATCATGATGGAGCTCACCACCAGGCTGA
>CABQNA010000202.1 GCA_902465425.1 uncultured Collinsella sp. | reverse complement strand
AGCACGCGGCTGTTAACCGCGCTGTTGTAGGTTCGAGTCCTACCCGGGGAGCCAGAATTTTTCAGCCCTTTCCGTTGGGCTTTAAATTCCTCGGTAGCTCAATGGTAGAGCACGCGGCTGTTAACCGCGCTGTTGTAGGTTCGAGTCCTACCCGGGGAGCCAGGTTGTAAAACCCGTCGCTTATGCGGCGGGTTTTTTCATGCCGCGACCATTTGACTTGAACGTTGCCATATCAACATTTCGTGTCGAGGATGTAATCACGCGACCCACCGCCTCAACATGGCGTGGTCGTTGTAGAATATTGCAATGATTGCTCCCACGACATGGTGCCGCGAGCACCAGATAAGGAGATTCTTGTGTCTGAGACCATTAACGGCAGCCTGAGCGTCTCGAACGACGTTATTGCCGATATTGCCGGTTATGCCGCGATGACGTGCTATGGCGTCGTCGGTATGGCTGAGCAGCTCCAGGGCGCCGAGAGCGTGCGCCTGCTTGCCGGTCAGCGCCTCCGCAAGGGCGTGCTTGTCTCCGCCGACGAGAACGGCCTTACGGTCGATCTTCACGTCGTGCTCGAGAACGGCGTCAACATGAAGTCCGTCTGCCACAATCTTTCGAGCTCCGTTGCCTTCACTCTGCAGGAGATCGCCCAGATCGATCCCGCCAGCCTTAAGATCGGCATCCATATCGACGCGCTCAAGAGCCGTCTGAACTAGCATCCGAAAACGGAGATTCAAATACCCATGATTGCAAAGACCATTCGCACCTGTTTTCCGATCGCTGCGGCTGCTGTTTCCGACAAGGCCGAGGAGATCAACAAGCTCAACGTCTTCCCCGTACCCGACGGCGACACCGGTACCAACATGTCGCTCACGCTCGCTTCGGTGACCAAGGAGCTCTCCGCCCTTCCTGCCGACGCCGACATGGAAGCCATCGCCGGCGCCATCACCCACGGCTCCCTGATGGGTGCCCGCGGCAACTCCGGTGTCATCACCTCGCAGATCCTGCGCGGTGTGGCCGAGGGTCTCGTCTCTGCCGATGAGCCCATCACGTCCGCCAACATCGCCTATGCGTTCCGTCGTGCCGTCAAGGTCGCCTTCCAGGCCGTCCGCAAGCCCATCGAGGGCACGATCCTCACGGTGCTGCGCGATGTCTCGACCAAGGCCGACGAGTGCGAAAAGAAGAAGTTCTCGGCCGAGGACGCGCTCGATGCCATCGTTGTCGAGGCCTATCAGTCTGTCGCCCGCACGCCCGACCTGCTGCCCGTTCTGAAGGAGAACGGCGTGGTCGACTCCGGCGCCTTTGGCTTTGCCATCTTCCTGGAGAACTTTGTTGCCGCCGCGCTTGGCCGCAGCACCGTTGTCGAGGATTTCTCCGCCACGTTTGATTCCGCTGGCTCTGCCCGCGATGCGGCCCTTGGTCGCGTTGAGATCGAGGCCAATGACGATTGGGAGGGCTCGGAGTTCCGCTACTGCAACGAGTTCCTCTTTAAGGCCGACGCCCCGTTTGACGAGGACGAGTGCCTTAAGTTCCTGGGCTCCATGGGCGACTGCGAGCTGCTCGTGGGTGCCTACCCCGACTACAAGATTCATGTGCACTCCAACACCCCCAACCTGGTGCTCGAGCACATGCTGCAGCTCGGTCAGATCTATGAGGTCTTTATCCACAACATGGAGATGGAGGCCCACGACCGTACCGCCAAGATCCACGAGGACCAGGAGAAGGCCGCTGAGCCCGCGAAGGCCCTGGGCTTTGTCGCCGTTGCCGCTGGGTCCGGCGAGGCAGACATCCTCAAGTCCCTCGGCGTCGACGTGATCGTGCCGGGTGGTCAGACCATGAACCCCTCGACCGCCGACCTGCTGGGCGCCGTTGACCAGGTCAACGCGACCTCGGTCATCATTCTGCCCAACAACGGCAACATCCGCATGGCTGCCGAGGCCGCTGCCTCAGCCTGCACCGACAAGAAGGTCGCCGTCGTTCCCACCAAGACCGTTCCCCAGGCGTTTTCCGCGCTGTTCGCCGTCCTGCCCGATTCCGAGCTCGAGGACGCCGTCGCCGCTATGGTCGACGCCATCAGCGAGGTTCGCGATGGCGAGGTCACCCGCGCCGTGCGCGACTCCAGCGCCTCCGACGGCTCGCCGATTCACTCCGGTGACGTCATGGGCATCATTGCCGGCTCCATCGATGTGGTCGGCTCCGACGTGAAACAGGTCACGCTCGATTGCATCAACCGCATGCAGGAGGAAGAGGAGGGTGACGCGCTGACGATTCTGGCCGGCGAGGAGCTGTCCGATGAGGCCTTCCAGGAGATCGTCGACGCTATCGAGGAGGCTCAGCCCGATCTGGAGATCGACGCCCATCGTGGCGAGCAGCCGCTCTATCCCGTGATCTTCTCGATCGAGTAGGCTCTGCCTATGTCCGAGCTGTGCTCCGTGCCGCGCGTCTCGGAGCGCTTTGCCCAGAGCAATGCGCTCGACGAGGATATCGCGCGACTCAAATATGTTTCGGGTAAACGTGAGGAGGCCCTTCGCCGTCTGGGAATTCGGACGGTGGGGGACCTCCTTCTCCATATCCCTCATCGATACCTCGACTTCACCCGTTCTTGGTCTATCGAGATGGCGCCCATCGGTACCGTGTGCACCATCATCGCCACGGTCGACCGTATCGTCCAAAAGCAGCCGCGTCCGCGCATGCAGGTGACCGAGGTCTCACTCGTTGACGAGACGGGCGTGCTGCAGGTCGCCTTTTTCCGCCAGCCCTGGATTGCCCAGCAGCTTAAGCAGGGCGACCGCCTGGCCGTGATGGGCAAGGTCGAGTTTGCCTACGGCTTTAAGCAGATGTCCTCGCCGCACTTTGAAAAGCTCGAGGATGGGCGTGCCGCAGGCACCATCCTGCCGGTCCATTACGTGAGTGATGGCGTGAGCCAGGCGTGGATGCGCCGCATCGTAAGCGGCGCGCTCGAGGTCGTCGGCAATCCGTTCGATCCCATTCCCGCGCCTCTGCGTGTCAAGCGGCGCCTGATGAGCAATGCCCGCGCGCTGCGCTCGATCCACTTTCCCTCGAGCATGGCCGAGCGCGACATCGCGCGCCGGCGCCTT
>CABQNA010000201.1 GCA_902465425.1 uncultured Collinsella sp. | reverse complement strand
CGACACGCATAAAAAGCCTCCCATTTCTCATGTCCAAGAAATGGGAGGCAGTTCACGAAGTGCGCAGCGGGGGCTTCTTGCATGTCCGAGGACGCGGCGGAAAGTTAACTTGTGCCGTGACCGGACCTTATAGAGCCGTCCTTTGACTAGAACATGCCCAAGAAACCATGCACAAACAGCGCGGCCAGAGCGGCACCGACAAACGGCGCGATGCCAGGAACAAGCAGGCCGTACTTCCAGTTGTTGTCAGCCTTGTTCTTGATCGGCAGCACCTGATAGGCCATGCGAGGACCAAGGTCACGGGCCTGGTTCATGGCGAAGCCAGTGATGCCGCCCATGCCCATGCCAACGGCCCAAACAATCAGACCGACGCAGATGGCGAGCATCAGAACGTTCTCGCCAGCGCGGCTAGCGGCAGCAAGGATGGCGCTGATGAACACAAAAGTGCAGATAGCCTCGCAGAAGAAGTTACGAGCATAGTTGGTGCCCTCGGTGGTGGGGTTGGTCGAGAAGATGTTGCGCTGGGCAATGGGGTCGACGACGCCATCGGAAGCCTTGAACTCATCGGCATACATAAGCCAAGCGATTACGGCGCCCACAAAGCCGCCGAGCATATCGGCAATCATGAAGGGGATGCAGCTGCTCCACGGCACCAGGCCGACGATGCACTGGGCAAGCACCATGGCGGGGTTCATGCACACGGCACCGCCAAAGACAAACAGGCAGACCGAGATGCCAAAAGACCAGGTGGTGATGGCAAACATGTGGCCGGAGCCCTGATACTTGGTGCCCTTGAGCACGGTATCGCAGTGCACGCCCACGCCAAAGATGATCATGAGGGCCGTTGCGCCGAATTCGCAGAGGAGTTTGGTAAGCATAAAACCTTATCTTTCTTGTCGGTTATAAACGATTCGTTTGGGCCGTGCACTAGTGCTGCGCGACGACAACGCCCAGGCCATCGGGAATGACGGCAACCTTAGCATCGGCACCCTTCATCTCAAAGGCGAGCTTGAGCGCCTCATCGAGGGTGTTGACCGGCGTCATGTGCATATCCTTGATCATCTGGTGATCGCACAGGTCGGTAACCATGATCACAGGGTGATGCGCCAGGATGCGGGCAAAGATCTGGCTCGTCCACTGGTCGGGCAGGGTCTCGTCCTTAGGACGGTCGATGCAGGCGCGCTCGAACTCTGCCGGATCATTGTCGGCGATGTTGTGATAGAAGCCCTCGCCACCGTGACCGTCGGCACAGCCGGCGACGTCGATGATCACACCGCCCTCGGGAAGCGTAGCCTCGGCAGAGCACATGCCCTTCACGGCCTGGTAGATGTTCTGGTCGAGCGGGTAGCCGCCGTTGGTGGTGATGGCAATCTCGCACTCGACGGGCTCAACGCCGGCAAGGCTCTTCACGAACTCACAGCCGGCCTCGTGCGCCTTGTGAATGTCGCCGGCAAAGGAGCCGATGACCTCGTGCTTGCCGTTGAGCACCACGTTAAGCACAAAGGCGAGGTGGGCCATCTCGGCGGCGGCGAACATGTCCTCGCTCACGTGGTTGTGGCACAGGTTGCCGGCACGCGAATGGGAATCGTTCACAAACTGACCGTTGTGGTTGTACATGATGGTCTTGTAGCTGGCGATGCCAGGCAGGACGGACTTGCGGCTACCAGAGAAACCGGCAAAGAAGTGCGGCTCGATAAAGCCCTCTGCAAGCAGCAGGTCGCAATCGGCAGCGATCTTGTTGATGATGCACTCGCCACCAGAAGGCAGGGTACCGATCTTTTTCATCATGCTGTCGTCAGTCGCGACATGCATAACGATTTCCTCGTTGGCAACGATCTCCTCGCCATACTTGTTGACGAGCTCCTCGTGCGTCGACGGACGGTGCATACCCGTGGCAACCAGAATACGCACGCGAGCCTCGGGCGCAGCGGAATGGATGTGATGCAGCAGAATAGGCATCGTTACACGCGAGGGAACGGGACGCGTATGGTCGGAGCTAATGATGACGATATCCTTCTTGCCAGCACAAAGCTCCTCGAGCGAAGGCGAGCCATAAGGGTTGGCAAGAGACTCCTCTACCAGCTCTTCCTGCGATTTCGTGGTCTTAAACTCGTTTTGATGACCTTCCATCACACCCGCGAAGTTCTTATCCTCGAGCTCCAAATGCAACGTCTTGTGGTCAAACGGCAGTTCACATTCAAACAATGTCGAGCGCCCTCTTCCTTTCAACTGACACACTAGATAAACCGTTGGAAGGATACGCCGCTCACCGAAAAACACCACCGTCCACCGACTCATTAACACAACGTTCATATTTGACCCACAACAAAACGGCCACGATCCCAAAGGGGACCGCGGCCGCCTGTCAAAGACACTATAGACAGGATGACTTACGCAGCGCCGAGGCAAACATCCACCCCGAGACGTTCGCACGTAAGCCATTTTGCATAAATACGTTAATTAATTGCATAAAATGGCACATGGATTTCTAGCCGTAACAGGGTGGCACCCTCCGGAGCGTGCATTTTTGCGAGTATTCAGCATCGCGGGATAAGATTTTGGTGTCAAAAGTCTTTCAAAAGGTAGATAGTCCTCATGACTCGTCCCATCTGGATAGCATGCGGCGAGAAACCAGCCATATATGATCGTCGCCAAAGCCCAATCGTCGTGCAGAAGCATCAACAGGGACCACGAACGTCACCTATGGTCCTATGCATCAATCTTTAGCTGCTGAAAACTCCGTTTTTTGCACGTCGCCCCAAGCACCACCCTCACCCAGCGGCTGATCCGCCGTAAACCGAGGACGAAAGGACCCGACGGGTTTCCCTCTGAATGCAATCCACAGCATGAAGCCCTTTCCAAACGCGCGAAGCGCGCCATTATTCCCCCAGCCAGTAATCCACCGAAGACCGGACATCGCAGGGCCCGCCATCAGTTTACTTTTAGGCACACTCCGCAGGACGCAAGAAGCCCTCGCCGCACGAAGTGCGCAGCGAGGGCTTCTTGCATGTCCGAGGACGCGCCGGGAGGGAACTTACTCTCCGCCCTGCGGGCTCGGCGATGTCACAACGAACAATAATTAATCTGAATTAAAAATGGTGCGCGGCCTT
>CABQNA010000200.1 GCA_902465425.1 uncultured Collinsella sp. | reverse complement strand
CAGGGTGACGAACGCACCTACGGCTCGCCGATCGTGTTGCGTCCGGTGTCGTCCGAAGACGCCATGACCGCCGACTGGTCGCGTATCCCGTACGACGTGCTCGCCACCATCTCGACGCGTATTACCAACGAATGCCGTCAGATCAACCGCGTGGTGCTTGACTGCACTTCCAAGCCGCCGGCAACCATCGAGTGGGAGTAGGCTGATAGGGTTCTGACCTGCATTTTTGAGTGCCGCACTGTGCCGCTGAGTTTCGTTTCGTACGAGAGTCATGGCAAAGCCGCCAGCGATGTTGGTGAGTAAATACGATAACCGAGCCTCCGTTCCCGCGTTGGGACGGAGGCTTTTTCTTTGTCGTTTTACTCCCTTTCACCTGCGATTTCGCAATTTACTCCCCCGTGTTTCAAGACGGCAAGGCACGGTGCGGCATTCGGAGGAACGGGAGTAAGGATTCATCCCAAGTGAGTAGACGCGCGATTTTTGTCTCCGAGAGCCAAACGGGGCCGTTTCGGGGCCTGTGAAACTCAAATCGAACTCAATAGGCTTTTCGGCGGTCTTCTCACAGCGTTTTCCCAGGTGGTTAATGGGGAGTAAAGAATCTCGCCGCCTCAATGAAAACGGGAGTAACCAGGGGAAATGCCGCGGCGTACTGCCGCGTGCCGCCGTGTAAGCCACCGCGTCATTTACTCCCCAGGTGCGCCGGAAATGCCTTGGCATGCAATGGGGAGTAAAAACTCAGCTTACGCAGGCCCGAGCGGCGCTCGCCGCCTGGTCCACCGTCCTGATTCGGTTGCGTTGATCGCGAAATGCGGAGAGCCGCTACAGCGAGGCTTTCCAGTCCTCGTATTCGTCGGCGTCGATCTTGCCGTTTTCGAGCTGCGCGCGCTTCTCTGCCCACAGTTCGATCGCCATCGCGGCTTTGGGCGCGTGCGGCGCCTTGGGGTTCAGGGAGAGGCCCGTGCCGTCGGCGGAGGGAACGATGCCGAAGGAGTCCTCGAGCCGCACGAGCAGCGACATGAGGTCGCCCGCAGTCTCGACGCCGTAATCCTTGAGGGCGTTGACGGACACGCCGAGCGCCGCGGAGATGGACTCGAGCAGCTCGGGCTTGACGGCGCGGATGCCGCTCTCGTAGTGGCGCACGGCCCCCTCGGTCAGGCCGACGGCCTCGGCGAGTTGAGCCTGCGTCATGCCGCGCGACTTGCGGTACCGCCTTATGTTTTTGCCTACGGACATGCGCCCTCCTCCTGGAATTACGTATCAGCACATCTTATCAGCGTACGCAAATGTACGCAATTCTATTGACAGTACAGATATGTACGTTTACTCTGAATCTGTGAACCGTACGTATCCGTACGCCATTGATTGGAGGATCCATGGACGAGAAGGTGGCGAAGACGCCGAGGCCGCACATGCTGGACGCCGACGAGGTCGCGGAGCTGCTGAGGATCAAGAAAGGCAGCGCCTACGAGGTGATCAGGAAGATAAACGCCGAGCAGGAGGCGCGCGGGCGCGTGGTCATCCGCGGGCGCGTTCGAAGCGACGTCTTCGACGCCCTGTACTTCCCGGAGGTGGACTGACATGCCCGTGTACAAGGACGACGGCAACGGCACGTTCTACGTGCAGTGCTACTACCGCGACGCCCGCGGCTCGAAGCGCCACAAGACGAAGCGCGGCTTCTCCTCCGAGGTGGAGGCCGCAGTGTGGGAGAGCCAGTTCAAGAGCCTTAACGGCGGGGCCATGGACATGACGTTCTCCGAGTTCGTCGAGGTGTACGCCTCCGAGGTGAAGCCGCGCATACGCGAGCACACGTGGATCACCAAGGAGTACATCATCAACGACAAGCTCGTGCCGTTCTTCGGGGACATGCGCATGTGCGACGTGAGGCCGATCGACGTCATCAGGTGGCAAAACGAGCTCACCGAGCACCGGGACGCCGACGGGAAGCCCTGGGCGCCGACGTACCTGCGCACGGTGAACAACCAACTGAACGCCATCTTCAACCACGCCGAGCGCTACTACGGCCTCACCGACAACCCGGTGCGCAGGGTCGACAAGATAGGCTCGAAGAAGGGCGGCGAGATGCAGTTCTGGACCAAGGACGAGTACCTGAGGTTCAGCGAGGCCGTCATGGACAAGCCTCTCTCATTCCACGCCTTCGAGCTGCTTTACTGGACGGGCATACGCTGCGGCGAGCTCCTGGCGCTCACGCCGTCCGACTTCATGCTGGATAGCTCGCGGCTGCGCATCAACAAGTCGTACCAGAGCCTCCACGGCGTGGACACCGTGACCGACCCCAAGACGCCCAAGTCCGTGCGCACGATCGTCATGCCCGCCTTCCTTCGCGACGAGATGGCGGACTTCATCGAGATGCGCGACGACGTCGCCCCCGACGAGCGCCTGTTCGCCGTGACCAAGCACTTCCTGGCCCACGAGATGGAGCGCGGGTGCAAGGCGTCGGGCGTGAAGCGCATCCGCATACACGACATACGCCACAGCCACGTGAGCCTGCTGATCGAGATGGGCTTCTCCGCGCTGGCCATCGCCGAGCGCATGGGCCACGAGGCGGTGGACATCACCTACCGCTACGCGCACCTGTTCCCCACGAAGCAGGACGAGATGGCCGCCGCGCTCGATGGAGCGAGGGGGTAAGCAAGATGCCGTGCGAGAACAGCGCCCGCAAGCGCAGCAAGACGATGGCGTTTCGCTGCACGCCCGAGGAGCACAAGCTCATATGCGAGATGGCAGCCTGGAGCGGCATGAGCAGGCAGGACTACATCATCGCCAAGCTCACCGATACCCAGGTCGAGGTGAGGCCCTCTGTAAGCGTGCAGAAGGCGTTGAAGGACTCGATGGCGGAGTTGTCCAAGGAAGTACGGCTGGCGGCCTCCTACGGCGAGCTGAGCGAGTCCCTGCAGCAGAGGATCGAGCTCGTGATGAGGTTCTTCCTGGCGCTCGGCGAGGGGGTTGAGGCACCAGTGACGGAAGCGCCACCGCAAACCTCGCATTTGGAAGAGCCGACAACATCCGTCATGGATGCGGGCTCCGACACCGCAAGCATCTTCGAGATGGGGCGCATGTAAGGTTTAACGCCAGACCTCCAACGCCTTGTCCATGACCGCCCCGCAAACCCGAGGGTTTCTAACTGGAACCTATTA
>CABQNA010000199.1 GCA_902465425.1 uncultured Collinsella sp. | reverse complement strand
AGCACGCCGGCCGTCGCCGTTAGAACTCGGCAAATTCGGGAGCGCCGACCTCAATCTCTTCGCGCCCCGCCATAAGCTCGCGCATCTTAGCGCAAAACGGCTCCTGCTCCCCCGCCTTGAACACCAAATGAATCGTCACGGCATCCGCGTAATCGGTATCCGAAACCTTGGCACCCGAATCCTGAGCCAAACGAAGCACCTGCTCATACTGCGGATAGGCCACATGCACGTCAACCGGCACGACGCTTGTCATCTCAACGATCTGCCCGGCCTCCTGAGCCGCGGCCACCGCCGCCTGCGTCGCCGCGGTATAGGCGCGCACCAAGCCACCGGGCCCTAACAGCGTGCCACCAAAATAGCGCGTCACAACGCAGCAAACATTTTTGAGCCCCGCACCGCGCAGCACCTCGAGCGTCGGCATGCCGCTCGTGCGGCTCGGCTCACCATCATCGCTCTGGCGCTCGCGTCCATCGACCAAAATCCACGCGGGAACATTGTGTCGAGCGTCGTAATGACGTTTGCGAACGGTCTCGATAAAGGCATTCGCCTCATCCTCGGACTCAATATGGACCAGCTGGGCAATAAACCGGCTCTTGCGGTCCACAAACTCGCCCGAAGCCTCAATATTCGATTGCAGAGTAAAATAGCTGTCCAACAAAGCCCCTCAACAGAATAAAGCGCAGCAACAAACAGCCTCAATAATACGGCAAAGGCCGTACCGATTGTCAGGGTAACAAAAATGCCAAGTGGGCCTATAAGCCGGGTTCTGTCGTGAACGGTCATTTATCTTGTCTGCACGTTACCGTGCAGCTCCAAGCACGCTACCCGAACGCGGACCGGGCCGGCCCATAGCGTTCCTATTCGCGCTTGCTCCGGATGGGGCTTGCCAAGCCGCCGTGTTGCCACGACGCTGGTGGTCTCTTACACCACCGTTTCAGCTTTTCCCTTTACGCCTTGCGGCGCAGGTGGGAGTCTTCTTTTCTGCGGCGCTTTCCGTCGGATCACTCCGCCCGGCCGTTAGCCGGCATCCCGCCCTCTGGAGCCCGGACTTTCCTCACGCGTGCCGCAAGCAGCACATCGCGCGACCGTCTGGCCCACTCAGCAGTGCAAGAGTGTAGCACACCGTTGCCGCGGGCAATGGCACAACACAAGCGCTCGCACGATAAACCAAGAACCACCCATGCGCTACAATAGTGCCGTCGATGGGCAACGTCGTCAGTCGAGACGCGACCGCGCTCCACACCCCTCCGTCTACTCGGTGTGTTCCCGCCTCCTCCCCGAGGCGGGATGTCGGCATTTTTCATGCACTGACAACCCAATAGCCTGTGGACAGCCCGGACAGCATTGCGCCCGGGCAGCATCGCGCACCTTAGCAGCAAATGCAAAAAGGGACCCGTCCATTGCGGACGGATCCCTTAAAACAAGTAATCGTCAAACCGATTTACTCGGCGTCGGTCTCCTCGTCCTTCTTCTCGGAAGGCAGCGGGGTAACCTCGATCTCGACGCCCAGAGTCTCAGCAGCAGACTTCATGGACAGGGAGATACGACGACGGTCGAGGTCGATCTCCATGACCTTGACCTGAACCTTGTCGCCCACGTGGGTGACCTGAGAAGGCTGATCGACGTGCTTGTTGGCCATCTCGGAGATGTGCACCAGGCCCTCGATGCCCTCGCCCAGGTCGACGAAAGCGCCGAACGGGACAAGCTTGGTCACAGTGCCCTCGACGATAGCGCCGACGGGGTACTTCTTGACCAGTGCGCGCCACGGATCCTCGGTGGTCTGCTTGAGACCCAGGGAGATGCGCTCGCGGTTGAGGTCGACGTCGAGAACCTCGACCTCGACCTCCTGGCCGACCTTGACAACCTCGGAAGGATGGTTGACGTGGTTCCAGGAGAGCTCGGAGATGTGGATGAGGCCGTCGATACCGCCGAGGTCGACGAAGGCGCCGAAGTCGACGATGGAGGAAACGGTGCCCTGGAGACGCATGCCAGACTTGAGCTTGGACAGGATCTCGGAGCGCTCAGCCTTACGGGACTCCTCGAGCACGACGCGACGGGAGAGGACGACGTTGTTGCGGTTGCGGTCCATCTCGATGACGCGGGCCTCGATGCGAGTGCCCATGTAGGAGGTGAGGTCCTTGACACGACGGAGGTCGACGAGGGAAGCGGGCAGGAAGCCACGCAGGCCGATGTCGAGAATCAGGCCGCCCTTGACAACCTCGATAACCTCGCCCTCGACGTTCTCGCCGGAGTTGAACTTCTCCTCGATGCGGTTCCAAGCGCGCTCGTACTCGGCACGCTTCTTGGACAGGACCAGACGACCGTCCTTGTCCTCCTTCTGGAGAACCAGGGCCTCGATGGGATCACCGAGTGCAACGATGTCTGCAGGGTTAGCGTCCTTGCGGATGGACAGCTCGCGGACCGGGATAACGCCCTCGGACTTGAATCCGATGTCAACGAGCACCTCGTCATGCTCGATCTTAACGACAGTGCCGTTAACGAGATCGCCCTCATCAAAGTCGGTAATCGTACCGTCGATGAGGTTGTTCATCTCCTCCTCGTTGACATCGTCAAGAGAGAAAATGGACGAGTTCTGAATCTCACTCAAAGGTGGACCCCTTTCGAACTACGGGGCCCCGATTGCTAGGACCTACAGAAGGGTGCGACAAGCACACAACGTTTAGGAACACTCGGGAGCCGACAGATACTAATGTGACGCTTATGCAATCACGTTCGTATAGGTTACGGGGAAATGAGTTCGATTTCAAGCGTGAACTGCGATTTTTTACTCGTGTGGAGACTTTTTCGTAATCTTATGAACACACGTATCCGCAACTTGACGATAACCAGCAAGGCATTTGGCTTTGGGGTAAAGTATCCGGAGCCAACGACTCTAGATCAAATTTACGAGAAAGGTGCCCGCGTGCTCAAAGCAGTCGTTTTCGATATGGACGAGACGCTTCTTAGCATCAACCTCAACGCGTTCATCCTTCGCTATTTTAAGGATGTCTCTTCGATGCTCGCTGATATCGGGCGCCGCAGTCGCGGTGGCACGATGGCACGCCTCGGCACCATCCTGGTCGACCTCAACGCCAACCGCCGCAGCGGCACGGACAACCGCACCAATCTTGAGTTTTACCGCACCGAGGTCGAGCGCAG
>CABQNA010000198.1 GCA_902465425.1 uncultured Collinsella sp. | reverse complement strand
ACGTCAACGCGAGCGTGCTGTACGGCCAGGAGGAAGTGAGCCGCCTGTTCCAGGTGACCAACTACATCCGCATCGCCGCCGTGGTGCTCGTTGGCCTTCTGACCTTTATCGCATTCATCTTCATCAACAACACGATTCGTCTGTCCATCACGGCGCGTCGTCGTGAGATTGCGATCATGCGTCTGGTCGGCGCCAGCAACGGCTTCATTCGTGGCCCGTTTATCACCGAGGGCGTACTTCAGGCCATTTTGGGTTCGCTGCTTTCCATCGGCGTTCTGGAGCTGCTGCGCAATCTGATGATTCCGCGTCTGCAGGAGAGCATCGGCTGGATGTCGTTTGTCCTGCCGATGCAGTATTACCTGGTGACCTATGCTGCGCTGATTCTGGTCGGCGTGATTATCGGTCTCTTTGGTTCTGCCATCGCCATGCGCCGCTACCTGCGCGTGTAGGCATGTCTGGAATTCATCCCTTCCAACGGGTCGTCTCTTATGGGGCGGCCCGTTTTTTGATCCCTAGGGGACGGCAGGAAAGCGAATCATTTGGGTAGACTCTTTGGAGTTCGCAATCGATAGTTAGGAGGCGCCATGGGGCGCAATAACAAGCATAGGCGTGGAGCTTGCAATAAGCGCGGGCCGGTGCGCAGCGAACGCCGTCCGAGCCTGATCGGGCGCGTGCAGCTCCATGAGCACAGTGCCTATGTCATAACCGAGAATGGCGACTACAAGGTCATGGGTCGCGGCAAGCGTGAGATCATGGACGGCGATACCGTTGCCGTGAGCATTAAGAACAGCCCGCATGGCGAGCGTCGCGCCGTGATCGAGGGCGTGGTTGAGCGCGCAGCTATAAGCGTGGTGGGCACGTACCAGACCGCCGGTCCGCTCGGTGTGATTGAGCCGCTCGATTCGCGCCTGAAGGCCGACTTCTTCATTCTGCCCGAGGATACCTCGGCGGATCGTCTGGGTGTCCACCCGGGTGATGCTGTTGTCGCGCGCATTTTGACCTACCCGACGCGCCTGGAATCGGGCACTGTGACGATCGAACGCCGCATTGGCGGAGATGACGCGCCCGATTTGGGCGTTCAATATGTGATGGCGCGTTACGGCTATACCGATAGCTATCCCGAGGCCGCGCTAGACGAGGCCGAGGGGCTTTCGCTCGATGTGTCCGCGGCGCTTAAGGACCCGCTCCGCCGCGATCTGCGCGACCGCTTTGTCATCACGATCGACCCGGTCGACGCGCGCGACTTTGACGATGCCATTTCGCTGGAGCGCACACCCGAGGGCGGCTATAAGCTGGGTGTGCATATCGCCGACGTTTCACACTATGTGGCTTGGGACGGGCATATCGATCTTGAGGCTCGCCATCGCACGACATCGGTGTATCTTGCGTTTACCGTCGATATCGAGCTCGATGAGCAGGGTCGCGTGCGGCATTACGATCCGTACCCCAGCGTGATTCGCTCGCGTGTGCGTATGGACTATGATGGCGCCGAGGCGCTGCTGGTGCGTGCCGGTGCGGTTGAGTATTCGGTGCTGGAGGGCGCGGCTGAGGATGTTGAGGCTGCTGAGGCCTTGCGCGAGGAAGCGCTTGAGCGCGGTCTTGCGTGCGGGGAGGCCGCCCGCGGCTACAACATCGACCTCGGCGATTTCCTTGTCGCCGCTAACGAACTCGCCGAACTTCGCCGTCGTATTCGTCGCGCCCGCGGCTCAGTCGATTTTGACACGGCCGAGATTCGCGCTCTATTGGATGAGGACGGAGTGCCCGTGCAGATTGTGGCGCGTGAGCGTTCGTGTGCCACGTCGCTTATCGAGGAAGCCATGCTGCTCGCCAACGAGTGCGTTGCAGAGTGGCTGGCGGACCGT
Organism: uncultured Collinsella sp.; assembly: GCA_902465425.1. Classification (GTDB taxonomy): domain Bacteria; phylum Actinomycetota; class Coriobacteriia; order Coriobacteriales; family Coriobacteriaceae; genus Collinsella. Next base: position 1,298 of record CABQNA010000198.1, on the reverse strand, counting down.
GATATCGAGGCCTGCCGGTATTGCCCTGGGGAGCCCCGATGAGCTGCAGGCTGCAGTCGATGCTGCCGCCGGTACGGCCAACGCACCGCTCGTTAACACGCTGCTTCTGCGCAGCATGCAGCGCGCGCTGTACAAGCCGCGCAACGAGGGCCACTTTGCGCTCGCCGCGCCGTGCTACTGTCACTTTACGAGTCCCATCCGTCGCTACCCCGATCTGGTGGTGCACCGCGTGCTCAAACTGCAGTTGGCCTATGAGCAGCTCGGCGGCAAGGACGCCTTGGTCCGTACGCCGCGGCTGATCGGCAAGGGGCGCGAGTCGCTACCGCGCATTCTGCCGCAGATCTGCCGCGCATGCAGCGATGCCGAGCGCGCGGCGGATGCCGCCAGCCATGCGACGCAAAAGATCAAGATTGCCCAGTACTATGAGGACCGTCTGGGCGAGCGCTATGCCGGAACCGTCTCGTGGATTAGCAGCATGGGCCTCTTTGTGCGCTTGGACCTGACGCAGGTCGAAGGCTTGGTTTCGATCAAGAGCCTGGGCAACGAGTGGTTCGAGTTCGACGAGGGTGCGCTTACGCTGACGGGCGCCGACACGGGGACTCGTTATGAGCTGGGGCAGCGCGTGATTATCGAGGTCTCGCGTGTCAATACCACGCGTGGGCACTTGGACTTTAAGCTTATCCATTAGCCAAATCCCGACTCATGGTGGGGGAACGGAGGGCGGCCTTTCGGGACCGCCCTTCGCATTTGAATCGTGGCTACCTTGCCGTCTGCTCGGCCGCCCGCTTACCTGCTATTTGAGAGGTAAAACCTACCAAAATAAACCTGTCCCTTTTTGGCAGGTATACAAGAAAGCGGGGATGAGATGGCGACGGTGTACGGTTATGCGCGGGTGAGTTCGCGCGATCAGAACCTTAATCGGCAGCTGGATGCGCTGGGCGCCTATGGCGTGGGCTCGGCGAATATTTATGCCGACCATGCGAGCGGCAAGGACTTCGATCGACCGCGTTATCGCGAGCTGCTGCACGTCCTGGGAGACGGGGACGTGCTGGTGGTGCTTTCTATCGACCGACTTGGTCGTAATTACTCCGAGATTCTTGAGGAATGGCGACGCATTACCAAGGAGCTCGGGGTTGCCATTGTGGTGTTGGACATGCCATTGCTTGACACGCGCGCTAGGGCCAGCGGCGCGCCGGATGTGACCAACGCTCTGATTGCCGATATTGTGCTGCAACTGCTGAGCTACGTGGCGCAGGTGGAGCGTGAGAATATCCATCGGCGCCAGGCGGAGGGAATTG
>CABQNA010000197.1 GCA_902465425.1 uncultured Collinsella sp. | reverse complement strand
CGTCAACGAGGGCGAGATCGTGGCCCTGATCGGTGCGAACGGTGCCGGCAAGTCCACAACGCTCAAGACCGTCTCGGGCCTGCTGCGCTCCAAGACCGGTTCCATCAAGTTTATGGGCGAGGACATTACCCATACGCCCGCCGACAAGCTGGTTGGTAAGGGTCTGGCCCAGGTTCCCGAGGGACGTCGCGCCTTTTTGCAGATGACGGTCGAGGAGAACTTGGAGATGGGCGCCTACACGCAGCCCAAGTCCACGGTTGCTCCGGGCCTTGAGCGCGTCTACGAGCAGTTCCCGCGCCTTAAGGAGCGCCGTCGCCAGGTCGCCGGCACCCTTTCGGGCGGCGAGCAGCAGATGCTCGTTATGGGCCGCGCCCTTATGAGCAACCCCAAGCTGCTCATGCTCGACGAGCCTTCCATGGGCCTGGCGCCGATTCTGATTGAGCAGATCTTCCAGATTGTCGAGGATCTGCATAAGGCCGGAACCACGGTGCTCCTGGTCGAGCAAAACGCACAGATGGCGCTTTCTATCGCCACACGCGGTTACGTGCTCGAGACCGGCAAGATCACCATGACCGGCACCGGCCAAGAGCTGCTGCACGACGATAACGTCCGCAAAGCCTACCTCGGAGGCTAACCCACCTAACAAAAGGGGCGCTGACTATCTCAGTCAGCGCCCCTTTTTAAGTTGCGGTGAAATAGGGACTGAATACGGGCTCCAGAGGCCAAAAGAGTCCCTATTCCACCGCAACTTCATGGGGATGTGTGACAATGCCCGTCGGAAAACATCTGCTGTCTTTGGGGGTCTATCTATGCTGTACGAGTTTTGTGCCGAGAACTTTGAGCGAGTGCCGGCGGCCATCGAGGCCGGTGCGGGGCGCATTGAGCTGTGTGACAACCTCGCCGTCGGTGGCACCACGCCTTCCGCCGGCGTTATCAGCGCTACGGTCAGCTACGCTCACGAGCATGACGCGCGAGTGATGTGCATGATTCGTCCGCGTGGTGGCGACTTTCATTACAACCAGGACGAGCTGCGCATGATGGAGATGGACCTGGGCCTTGCTGTGAGCGCCGGCGTTGACGGCCTGGTCTTTGGCTGCTGCAAGCCCTGTGCCGGCGGCTGGGCGCTCGACGAGCTCACCCTCGGCGCCCTCGTGATGGCTACGGGCTGCGCGACCGAGGAGTGCAAGCGCGAGCCCCTTGACATCACCTTCCACATGGCGTTTGACCAGCTCTCGCCCGAGGCTCAGCTCGATGCGATTGATACACTTGCCGACTGCGGCGTTACGCGCATCCTCACGCATGGCGGCGCTGCCGGTACGCCGATCGAGGACAACCTGGAGCATCTGTCGCGTCTTATCGAGTGTGCGGGAGACCGCCTGACCATCCTTCCCGGCGGCGGCATCACTATGGCAAATCGCGATGCGGTTGCGGCGGTGCTCGGCGTCTCCGAGCTCCATGGCACCAAGATCGTGCCACTGGAGGTATAACCCGTGGCGCTGGTATTTGACGTTCAGCAGGCGAGCGGTAAGCCCGACGATAATCGTCGCCCCGGCACCGCGTGCCCCTTTTGCGATACCGAGGAGCTCGCCAATATCATCCGGCGCGACGGTGACTGCATTTGGCTCGAGAATAAGTTCAAAACCCTGCGCTCTACCCGTCAAACTGTGTTGATTGAATCGGCAGATCACGATGCCGACTTGGTGACCTATGCGCCAGACGAACTGCATCATGTGATGCGGTTTGCCCTGGGTTGCTGGCAGCAGATGATCGATTCACAGCAGTATCGAAGCGTGCTCATGTACAAGAACAAGGGTCCGCTCTCGGGCGGTAGTCTCGTTCATCCGCACATGCAGATTGTGGGTTTGGAGCAGGAAAACGGTTATGCTTCGCTGACTTCCGCCAATTTCGAAGGCATAAATGTCTGGCAACAGGAGAGAATCTCGGTCAACATCTCAACCGAACCGATTATGGGGTTCTTTGAGGTCAACGTTTCAGCCCCGCAGGGAATCGCCGCCAGCAATGGCACGCGAGACCAAGCCGAGGCGGATCTCTTCGCCGATGCGATCCAGGCAACTCTGCGCTATATCCTGGACGAGCACCACGGTGGTCGCGCAGAGTCGTACAACTTGTTCTTCTATCACTTGGGCGGTCGGACCATTGCCAAGGCGCTGCCGCGTTGGGTGGTTTCGCCCTACTTTGTCGGCTATCGTTTGGCCCAGGTCAATGCCGAGACAACGCTCGATATCGATGCTGAGCGCCTGCGTGCGCATCTGGAAACGCTCGTATAGCAAGACTGACACCCGCGTAATGCGGACGGCCTAGCGTGCCATGGCGTCGCGGCCGGCCTCGACCCGCTTGCGCTGGGCGGCGCGCTCCTCGCCGGTCAGACGCTCAAAGAGATGCCCGATAAGCGAAGCGAGTACCTGCTGAAACAGCGTTCCGCACATGACGGGAAACACGACTTCGCCCGGAAAGTACTGCGTGGCGATGACGGCGCCCGAAGAGATGTTACGCATGCCGCAGGTAAAGCACATGGTAGTCGTCTCGCTATATGGCAGATGCAGCGCGCGGGCGACCAGAAAACCGACGACAAAGCCGCTGATGGCGAAGACCAAAATAAAAAGGGCGACTTCCAGGCGCACCGCGTTCATGTGCAGCACGTACTCGCTCATGGCGGTGGAGTTAGACGTGATAACGCCCATCATCATGAACTTGCAGGCGGGCGAGAGCGCGGGGGAGAGTTTCTCGTGTCCCCATCCGCGCGTGAGTTCGTTGATCACGATGCCGAGCACGGCGGGGATGGCGATCATAAAGGCCATGTCCTGCATCATGCTCGGCACATCGATCGAGACGGTGGCGCCCAGCAGGAGCTTGAGCGTAAGAGGAATCGTCACAGGTGAGATGACCGAGGACGTCAGGATGATGGTGAGCGCGAGCGGGCCGTTGCCGCCGAACATGCTAATCCACATAAAGGCAGTGACTGCCACGGGTACGCTGTACTCGAGCACGATGCCGCAGACAAGGTCGGGGTTGGAACCAAAGAACAGCGAGCCCATGGCATACGCCGCGATGGGGATGAGCGCAGCGGAGACGATTAACGCCAAAATCAGGTGCAGGGGACGGCGGAACACCTCAGCGACCTGGTGGAAGGTGTTGCTGAGCGAACCTTGGAACGTCATAAAGGC
>CABQNA010000196.1 GCA_902465425.1 uncultured Collinsella sp. | reverse complement strand
TGCTTTGCAGGCCGTCGCGGCAATGGCGGCGGACATGGCGATGCGGTGATCGTTGTGCGAATCGATCTCGCCGCCGGTAAGGGCATCGACGCCCTTGATGATGAGGTCGTCACCGGCGATGCGCACCTGCGCGCCCAGCGCGGTAAGCTCGCGGGTGGTGGTGGCAAGACGGTCAGATTCCTTAATGCGCAGGCGTGCACAGTCACGGATGAACGTGCGGCCCTGAGCTAGCGACGCCACAGCCGAGATGACGGGCACCAGGTCCGGAATGTCGTGGGCGCTCATCTCAAAGCCGGCGAGCTTGTCAGACTGGACGGTGGCGGCGTTCGTGGAGCGCACGATGCGCGCGCCAAAGCGCGAAAGCGCGGCGAGCACGTTGCGGTCGCCCTGTGCGGAGCTCAGCGACACGCCCTCGACGGTGATGGGGTCGGTGCCGATGGCGCCGGCGCATAGCCAAAAGGCGGCGTTGGACCAGTCGCCCTCGACGGCTACGCTGCCGGGCGTGCGGTACGAGCCGCTGTTCACGCGGAAGTTCGTGACCTCGGGCTGGCCGTCCTTGGCCGGAATACGCTCGACGTTGACCTCGACACCAAAGGCCTTCATGGCCTGGATGGTCAGGTTGATATAGGGGCGGCTCTCGATAAGGCCGGTCACCTGGACGCAGGAGGGCTTGGCCAGCAGCGGGGCTGCCAGCAGCAGGCCGGAGATATACTGCGAGCTCACGTTGCCCGGAAGCACAAAGGTGCCCGGGCGCATGCGGCCGCTCGTCTTGAGCGGAAAACCGCCCAGGCCCTGCAGGTCGCAACCGGCGGCGATGATCTCGTCCGAGAGCGGGGAGAGCGGGCGGGCGCCCAGGCGGCCCTGGCCCACGAAGGTGGCCTCCGCACCCAGCGCGCAAGCGACGGGCAGCATGAAGCGCAGCGTGGAGCCGCTCTCACCGCAGTCGAGCGTGCCGCCGGCAAGGGCCTTGAGCAGGCCAAATTCAATGCTCTTCATGGTGGGATGGACCTGGAAGCCGTCCTCGACGGTCTCGATGCGGGCGCCGAGCGCCGTGAGGCAGCGCACCGTGGCCTCGATATCGGCGCAGGTGGTGTTGCAGGCCACGTGCGTCTCGCCGTTGGCAAGCGCGGCGCAGATGATGAGGCGATGCGCCATCGATTTGGACGCGATGGCGGGAACAGTGCCCTTGAGCGGGGACGGGGTGATGCGGGCTAACATGCGGATGCGTCTCCCTTCTGGCCGAGGCCCTCGGCAATCAAATCGTGGAAGGTGGAAAGCGGCGTGCGGTCGATGCTGCAACGACCAATGTCGTGTGGAATTACCAGGTCGATGGTGTCGCCCGAGCGCTTTTTGTCGTGGAGCGCCTCGGCAAAGACGGTATCGGCATCTAGGTCGCAGCGGGTCTTGAGGCCGTGGCGGGCGCAGAGCTCCTCAATACGATCGGGCAGCTCGGCGTCACAAATGCCGTGCAGGGCTGCGGCACGCGTGATGATGCCCATGCCAATCGACACGCAGTTGCCGTGGCCGAGCTCAAAGTGCTCGCAGGCTTCGACGGCGTGCCCGGCGCTGTGGCCAAAGTTGAGGAGCTTGCGCTGATTGGTTTCGCGCTCGTCGGCAACGACCACGGCGCGCTTAATGTCGATATTGCGGGCGATGATGAGCGCCACACGGGCCACGTCGTGGTTCAGCAGCTCAAGCGTGAGTGGGGTCTTTTCCAGCTCGGCGAAGAGCTCGGGGTCGGCGATCACGGCGTGCTTGACGACCTCGCCGCAGCCGTCGGCGAACTGCTCGGACGTGAGGGTTGCCAGGCACCCCACGTCGGCGATGACCGCGCTCGGCTGCCAAAAGGCGCCGGCCAGGTTCTTGCCGGCTGCCAGGTCGATGGCCGTCTTGCCGCCGACCGACGAATCCACCATGGCGAGCAGGCTTGTGGGAATCTGCACAAACTTGCAGCCGCGCATGTAGGTGGCGGCCACAAAGCCGGCCACGTCGCCCACGACGCCGCCGCCGAGCGCCACGATCACGTCGGAGCGCGAAAGCTCGTGCTCGGCCACAAACTCCAAAATGGCAACGTAGGTCTCGGCACGCTTATGGGCCTCGCCGGCCTCGAAGGTGCAGATGCTTACCTCGTAGCCTGCGGATTCGAGGCTCTGCTTAACGGGCATCTGGTAGAGGGGGCCTACGTTGGTGTCCGTCACGATGACGGCGCGCGAGCCGCCGGCGGTGGCGCGAACAAGCGGGCCGGCCTCTTCCAGCAAAAACGTGCCCACATGCACCTGGTAGGGGCGTGCGGTGTCGATATCGATGGTAATCGCCATAAGCTTCGGTCCTTTCGACCTGGCGTGATGGGTGGTCTAGTGGGAGGCCTCGTCGTCGAGCGCGCGCTTGATGTGGTCGCCCTCGGCAAGGAGATTCTCCAGATAGCGCTGGTCGCGGTCCTTAAGGGCGCGGCTGTAGGCGCCGAGCGATTCGATCAGATGGTCAATCTCGAAGGCGAGCGCATTGGCGTCGTCGATCATGAGCTCGGACCACATCTGCGGATTGAGGTGCGCCACGCGGGTGAGGTCGCGGTAGCTGCCGGCCGAAAAGCCGTGGTGGACCTGAGCGGTCGGGCTCTTAACGTAAGCGTTGGAGACGACGTGCGCGAGCTGGCTCGTAAAGGCGATGACGCGGTCGTGCTCGGCGGCGCTCGTTACGCTGAACTTGCCAAAGCCTAAGGGACGTACCATCTCGCGCACCTGGCCCAAAAGCTCCAGCTTTAGTGCGTCGTCCACTGCGGGCGGTACAAGCACGAGCGGTGCGTCCTGGAACAGGTCGGCGCGGGAATGCGCGTAGCCCGAGAACTGCGTGCCAGCCATGGGATGTGCGCCTACAAAGTAAAAACCGTGCTCGCGGGCAAGCTCAAAGGCGCGCTCGCACACGATACCCTTGACGCCCACGGTGTCGATCACCACGGGGCCCATGATGGCCTCGGTGTCGGTGGCGTCGGCGAGTGCCTGGGCGTGCGCCTCGAGCCACTCGATGCAGGCCTCGGGGTAGCATGCCAGGACGATGATGTCGCATTCGCCGAGCGTCTCGTCGTTGAGCTCGCCGGCAACGGTACCCATGCTGGCGGCCGTCATGACGTCGTCATCGGGGTCCCAGGCCAGCACGCGGACGCCCGCCTGCGCATAGCCGCGGGCAAAGCTGCCGCCGATGAG
>CABQNA010000195.1 GCA_902465425.1 uncultured Collinsella sp. | reverse complement strand
GAACCATCGTTGTTGATGACAACGCAGGCGTTCTCATCAAAGCGAATGTAGGAGCCATCCTTGCGGCGGATCTCCTTAACGGTGCGAACGACGACGCAACGGACAACGTCCTTCTTCTTGACGTTGGCGCCAGGGGTAGCCTCCTGGACAGCACCGATGAACACATCGCCGATACCTGCATAACGACGCTTGGAACCGCCAAGCACCTTGATGCAGCGAATCTTGCGAGCGCCGGAGTTGTCGGCGACGTTCAGCATGGTTTGCATCTGAATCATGGTAGATGTTCCTCCGAACTAAGAACCGAAGAGAGGTGCGCAGCCTTTAGGCGGCCCGTGGTATGCAAACCAGGCATACGCACATCTTCGGAAACGTACAAGTCGTAAGAGCGACTGCTTATTTAGCGCGCTCGACGACCTCGATGAGGCGCCAACGCTTCATCTTGGACATAGGACGGGTCTCCATAACGCGGACGGTATCGCCCACGCCAGCCGTGCACTCCTCGTCGTGAGCGTGCAGCTTCTTGGAGCTGGTCATCATCTTGCCGTACTTGGGGTGACGCTTGCGCTCGGTGATGGTGACAACAATGGTCTTGGCACCGGAGACGGAGGTAACGACACCCGTACGGACCTTACGCGAGTTACGCGAATCAGTCATGTTCTCTCCTTAGGTCCTACTCGGCGACAGCGGACTTCTCCGCTGCGATCTCGCGGGCGCGCTGCTCCGTGAGGACGCGAGCGATGTCCTTCTTCACGGTGTTGACGCGAGCGGTGTTGTCCAGCTGGCTGGTGGCCATCTGGAAACGAAGGTTAAAGAGCTCGGCGCGCATTTCCTTCAGCTTCTCAACGAGCTGAGCGTCCGAGAGCTCACGAATCTCTGCGGGCTTCATTAGTTCTCCTCCTTGGCGGCGGCGGCGTCCTCAGCAGCCCACTTGGCCTCGAGAGCGGCCTCCTCAGCCATCTCCTTCTCGATGCGCTGCTCAGCGTTCTTAGCAGCAACAATCTTGGTCTTGATGGGAAGCTTGTGCTGTGCAAGACGCAGAGCCTCGCGAGCGACCTCCTCGGGCACGCCCTTGACCTCGAACATGATGCGGCCGGGCTTGACGACGGCCACCCACTCCTCGGGGTTACCCTTACCAGAGCCCATGCGAGTCTCGGCAGGCTTCTTGGTGATGGGCTTATCGGGGAAGATCGTGATGTAGACACGACCGCCACGCTTCATGTAGCGGGTCATGGCAATACGAGCGGCCTCGATCTGACGGTTGGTGATCCAATGGGCCTCGAGAGCCTGGATACCAAACTCGCCGAAATGCAGCTCGGTATTACCCTTGGCCTGGCCCTTCATGGAGCCACGCTGCACCTTGCGGTGAAGAATACGCTTAGGGGCAAGCACTACTGACCCCTCCTCTCGGAGTTACGACGACGAGGACGGGAAGAGCCCTCGAGTGCAGGGTTGGGAACAGGCTGGCCCGGGAGCTTCTCGCCCAGGTAGATCCAGACCTTCACGCCGCAAGCGCCCATGGTGGTGCTGGCGACAGCCGTGCCGTAGTCGATCTTGGCACGGAGGGTGTGCAGAGGCACGCGACCCTCACGGTACCACTCACGACGGCCCATCTCGGCACCGCCGAGACGACCGGAGCACTGGATACGGATGCCCTTGGCGCCGGCCTTGCGGGCGGACTGGACAGCCTTGCGCATAGCGCGACGGAAGGCAACGCGGCCCTCGAGCTGCTCGGCGATAGACTGAGCAACGAGGTTGGCGTCGAGCTCGGGGCGCTTGATCTCGACAACGTCGACGGAGAGCTGGCCCTTGGAGACGCCAGCGACCTTCTCGAGCTCGGTGCGGAGGGTATCGATCTCGGCACCCTTCTTACCGATGACAACGCCGGGGCGAGCGGTGAGGATGATGACCTTCACCTTGTCGCCAGCGCGCTCGATCTCGACGCGGGAGACAGCTGCGCGGGAAAGACGCTTCTCGAGGTACTTGCGGATCTCGAGATCGTTACCGAGGGTCTTAGCGTAATCCTTCTCTGCGAACCAGCGGGAGCGCCAGTTCTCGGTGATGCCAAGACGGAAGCCGGTGGGGTAGACTTTCTGACCCATACAGCTTTACGCCTCCTTTCGAGGAGCAACGACGACGGTGATGTGGGAAGTACGCTTCAGAATGCGAGAAGCGGAACCCTTGGCGCGGGGACGGATGCGCTTAAGCGTCGGACCCTCGTCAACATAGGCAGCGGCGACAACCAGGTTGTCGGCACGCAGACCGTTGTTGTTCTCGGCGTTCGCAACGGCGGAACGGAGAACCTTCTCGACATCCACGGCGACGGCGCGGTCGCAGAAGTGGAGGATGTCGAAGGCCTGAGCGACAGGCTTGCGGCGGATCAGATCGACCACCAGGCGGGCCTTGCTGGGGGAAACACGCACGTACTTAGCGACGGCGCGAACCTCGGTGGCCTCAGTTTCAATAGACTTAGTTGCCATTTACGGTTAACCCCCTATTTGGCCTTGTGGCCACGGAACGTACGAGTCGGCGCGAACTCGCCGAGCTTGTGACCAACCATGGACTCGGTAACATACACGGGCACATGCTTGCGGCCGTCGTGGACGGCGATGGTGTGACCAACCATCTCGGGGAAGATGGTGGACGCGCGGGACCAGGTCTTCACGACGTCCTTCTTGCCAGCCTCGTTCATCGCGGTGATACGCGAGAGAAGGCGAGTCTCCACGAACGGGCCCTTTTTGAGACTTCTGCTCATAAGTGCTTTCTCCTAAAACTCGGTATCCGAAATTACTTCTTACGGCGACGAATGATGTGCTGGTTCGAGACCTTCTTCTTCTTGCGCGTACGAAGGCCCTTCGTCGGCTTACCCCAGGGGGTAACAGAGGGACGACCAGAGGTGTGGTTCTTGCCCTCGCCACCGCCGTGCGGGTGGTCGACAGGGTTCATGACGGTACCGCGGACGGTCGGGCGCACGTTCATGTGGCGCTTACGGCCGGCCTTGCCGATGACGATGTTAGAGTGATCGGCGTTGCCGACCTCACCGACGGTGGCGCGGCAGGTAACGAGGATGCGGCGCATCTCGGAGGAAGGCATACGGACGATGGCGTACTTGCCCTCCTTACCCATCAGCTGGCAGGAGTTACCGGCGGAACGGGCGATAGCAGCACCCTTGCCCGGCTGGAACTCGACGGCGTGGATGAGCGTACCGACGG
>CABQNA010000194.1 GCA_902465425.1 uncultured Collinsella sp. | reverse complement strand
AACGCAGCAGCATCCTCCTGAACGGTGCCGCCCGCCAGCAGTTCGTTGGCATCCAGGCAGCCCTCGGAAAGACGTTGCCCAAGTTGTGCCAGCAAAACATCGCGGCCGGGATTCTCCAAATCGATTTTGTTGATGAAGATGAACGTCGGGATGTCATAGCGCGCAAGCAGGCGCCACAGGGTTTCGGTATGACCCTGTACGCCATCGTTGGCGCCCACAACCAAAATCGCGTAGTCGAGCGCGCGCAGCGTGCGCTCCGCCTCGGCAGAAAAATCGACGTGGCCGGGCGCATCCACAAGCATGACGCGGGTATCGCCGTGGTCGAGCACGGCCTGCGACGAGAAGATCGTAATGCCGCGCTCACGCTCGATCTCGTTCGTATCCAGATGCGAATCGCCATCGTCCACGCGGCCGCGCTTGCGAATGCGACCCGCGTTGAACAGCATGGCCTCGGCCAACGTGGTCTTGCCGGCATCGACATGCGCCAAGATTCCAACGACTGCCTGCTTCGACATGGCTCTCCTCTTATTACAAGCCCATCGCACGCGGCAACGGGCGTCCTCGTTCCACACTGGATGATACAATTTACGGGCCGGCGGGCGAAGCGGGCCCTATCCCCCGACCGAGCTCATCGCCCCGCGTTGCCGCGCGGCGATTTTCGTAGGTTCGCGCCTTGCGAAAGCCGGCTTTCAAAACAGCGCAGTAATCGAAAATGGCCCCGCCCGGGGCCATTTTCGTTCGCGCGCATTGCTGACACGAGCCCTTGCTCTTATACCTCGCGCAGCCAGTCAAACGCAACACGCGGCGTGCCGTCTGACACATACACGACGCCGGCACGCTCAAACCCTGCCTTAATACTCGCGCCCTGCATGGGCAGGTTGTCCTGGTGCGTATCGATGCGCAAGTGATCGGCACGTTCTTTGGCAAAGGCAAACATCGCAGCCGCGATACCGTGCACGGTGCCGTCGGATGCCACACGGTGCAGCACGGCGTACGGAGTGTCGCTACGCCATTGGCCGTCTTCAATTACGTCATAGCACTCGTCCGGGCCCGGTAAAAAGGCAAACGTCGCCACCACGCGACCGTCGACTTCGCACACATAGCTGCCACCAGCGGCAATATCGGCAGCCAGCTGCTCGGCCGAAGGCGTGCCCTCGGGCCACTGCGTGGCGTTGCCATGCGCGCGCATAAAGGCGCGGGCCGCGTCATAGATAGCCATGACAGCGGGAATGTCGGTATCGAGGGTTTTTCTGATCATCACGCGGCGACCTCACGTTTATTGGTATCACTTTGATTGAGCAATGATACCAACGTTTGGAGAAGGGCACGAAGCAGATGGGAAGCAAAAAGCGAGCCGCCTGGTCAAAGGCCAAAAGCGAGTTTTTGGGCGCTGCCACGGGCGGCGATATGAGCGACCTGTTTGCGCGCGAGGACGAGCGCCGCGACGCCCTGGACGCCGAGCGCGATGAGGCCTGGCGCTACAAGTCGTGCGAACGCAAAAACCGTTACGACACGCGCGCCGAGGCCGAGGCAGTTATGGCTGACTGCGAAAACCGCGGGCGGCGTGGTTTGGCCTGCTACAAATGCGAATACTGCGGCGGCTGGCACCTGACGTCGCACCCTTGGAAATAGACCCCGCATCGGCACGGCACTGACGGAGCGCCAACCATCGCACGCAAGCTACGGGCGCGGCGGCACCAAAACATCGTAACGAACGGCCTTGCCCGCAAGCTGATAGCTCGGCTTAACGCCGGCAAGCAGTGGCCCCTTCACCGGCCGCTTGACAATGACCTTGCGCGGGTGCACCGCAAGCGCAGCTTCGACCAGCGTCTCCTCATCGGCGCACGGCTGTTCCAGATGGTGCAAGAGTTGGAACTTCTTTTTGACCGCCGCACTCTTGGTACGCTCGGGAAACATGGGGTCCAGATACACCACGTCGGGAGCCGCGAACTCGCCCTGCTCGATCAGCTCAGCCGTATGGCGAAGGCCGGCAATGCTATCCTCGCCCGCATGTAAGCGCATGCGCGCCACGGCAGCCGCAAACGCCGGATCATCCGCCGCGCGATCCAAGGCATCCTTGAGGAGCGCCGCGATCACGCAATCCTGCTCATACAGATCGACGGTAAAGCCCGCGGCCGCCAACAGCAGCGAATCCTCGCCAAAGCCTGCCGTGGCATCAATCGCCCATGGTTGCTCAATGCCTTTTGTACGCGCAGCCTTCACCAGCAGCTCTTGCTGCAAACGGCCCTGTTTGAGCCGTGGAAGCATGCGGCCAAAATCGGCACGCAGCTCCATTGTGCCGTCGGTGAGCGTGAGGCCCTCGGACTTCCCGGTCAGCTCAAGCCCCGCGGCCCGAGCAACAAAAAAGGGATCGGCGACGCCCATGGACACTCCTTAACAAGCAAAACGAATACGTGAGCGCCGTTTATGTCGGCACCCAACCGTCCACTATTGTCCCACATGCGACATGGCCCACAGCATCCCAATGCAAAGCACCGCCATCAATCCCGTGCACACGGCGGCGATCACAGAATCGCCCACACGCCTTCCCAGCGATCGCGGCTCGCGTACTTGCTCCGCTCCGTACATCATGATTCCTCCTTGAGACCAGTTCCTTGTTACGGCCTCATCATCGCAGCGTCGCACATGAGCTGCCATCGATTTGGCTTACGTCCAGCTTTCCCTTTTGAAAGGTTGGGGCTGCCCGCGCAGGCTCAAAGCGCTTTCAGGCGCATGCATCGCCGCGTTGAACTACAATGTGCTTCACCATATGTACAGCACATGGGCTACGCCAGACCGGCCGTACCCGTATCGAAAGGACCAGCCATGAGCTTCACTCGCAAGACTCTCAAAATCCTTGCTCTCATCTACTTTGTTTTGGGCATCGCCAGCCTCGTCACCGCCGGCGTCGGTATCGCCACGGGCGGTCTCGATTCCACGTACGGTTCGTACGCCACGCTCGCGGCGGTCGTGCTTATCGCCAAGGGCCTCGTCGACCTTGCCGCAGGCGTCGCCGGTATCAAGGGCGCCAACAAGCCTTCGCAGGTGGACGGCGCGTTTAAGCTCGGTATTGTTGCCGCGGTCGCCACGCTTGCCCAAGCGGTGCTCACGCTTCCCGCGTTTGGCGGTGACGCCATCAACTATGGCGCCTTTGTCATCGTGGTCTACGACCTGTTCTTTGTTCAGCAGGCACACGCCGTTAAGGCCGAGAACAAGGACCGCCTGTAA
>CABQNA010000193.1 GCA_902465425.1 uncultured Collinsella sp. | reverse complement strand
CGCCCAAGCCACACGCTAACAGCTTTAAGGAGTCAAAGCTGGTTTAGCCAAAGAAGCGCTTGATCTCAATCTCGGCGTTCTCCAGGCAGTCGGAGCCGTGGATCACGTTGGCGTTGACATCGACGGCAAAGTCGCCGCGGATGGTACCGGGAGCAGCCTCAAGCGGGTTGGTAGCGCCCATGAGGGTGCGCATCTTAGCAACAGCGGAGAGACCGGAAACGACCATCTTGACGACCGGACCGCTCGTCATAAAGTCGCAGAGACCGCCAAAGAAGGGCTTGTCGGCCAGATGGGCGTAGTGCTCCTCGACGGTAGCGCGCTCGAGCGTGGTCATCTCCATGCGCTCGATGACAAGGCCGCTGCGCTCAATGCGAGCAACAATCTCGCCGATCTTGCGGTCGCGCACGGCGTCGGGCTTAATCATGATGAAGGTCTTCTCGATAGCCATAAAAGTAGCCTTTCAAGTAGGTTCGCGCGTGCCCAAGTCCCATTCCGGCACCCGCCTGGACTGCATCGTAACAGAGTTTTAGCTGCAGTTAAACAAAAAGCTGTTTATTGAAGCGCTGCAATTTATTAAAACGCTCCATATGTGTCACTTCTGTTTCGAAGCCCGATTAGAGTACCATCCGACCGCCCATCAACCGCGCCGAACAGAGCAGGCGGTCGGTTGCCGCCCGCGAACGTATCCCCTTCACAACCTGCCCAAAGGTCCTACAGAAGTTCTCGACAAGCCCCTCCCCCATAGCAACAAAATACGGGCGCCCACATCAGCAGGCGCCCGTAAAGCGAAAACGATTTATCAATAAATGGACAATACGTCTTTAGCCAAACCTCTACTTTGCCCCGTGACCCATCTCGACGACCTTGGTTAGCGATCCAAACACACCTTCGTCGACCACGAGCTGCGCCTCGGCACGCTGCAGCTGCACGGCAACGGCGGCAGGGGCGGTGCCGCCCTCGGTCGTGCGCGCGGCGACAATCGACGGGATGTCGAGCGCCTCGGTAATGTCGTGCTCAAAGAGCGGGCTTGCCTCCTGGAACACCTCAAACGGCAGGTCCTCAAGATTGCAGCCGCGCTTCTCGCACATCAGGACCAGATGGCCCACCACGGCATGTGCCTCGCGGAACGGCAGACCACGCTTAGCCAGGTAATCGGCAACATCGGTGGCGGCAAGGTGACCCACGCCGCACTCGCGCGCCATGGCATCCTCGTTGACGGTCCAAGTCGAAATCATACCGGCCATAACCGACAGGCACTGCATGAGCGTATGGGCGGTATCGAGCGCGCCCTCCTTGTCCTCCTGCAAGTCCTTGTTATAAGCAAGCGGCAGGCCCTTCATGGTCACGAGCAGCTGCACCAGGTTGCCGTACACGCGACCGCTCTTGCCGCGGATAAGCTCGGCAAAATCCGGGTTCTTCTTCTGCGGCATGATGGACGAGCCGGTGGAGTACGAGTCGGAAAGCGTGATAAAGCCAAATTCGGAGCTCGACCACAGCACGATCTCCTCGGAAAGACGCGACAGGTGCATCGCCATGACGGATCCGGCGTAATGCAGATCGAGCAGGAAATCACGGTCGGAAACCGCATCGAGCGAGTTGGGAATCACGCCTGCAAAACCAAGTTCGGCAGCCGTCATCTGGCGATCGAGCGGATAGCTCGTACCGGCAAGCGCGGCAGCACCCAGCGGGCAGTTGTCGGCGGCATCAAAGGCGGCCTTCAGGCGCGTAAAGTCGCGCGCGAACATCCAGGAATACGCCAGCAGATGATGCGACAGCAGCACGGGCTGAGCGTGCTGCATGTGCGTGTAGCCCGGCAGAATTACCTTGTCGTACTTCTTGGCCGCATCCACCAGCACATGGCGCAGCTCAAGATTGGCCTCCATGAGCTCCTTGGCCAGCGCCTTGACGCCCAGGCGTGTGTCGGTCGCCACCTGGTCGTTGCGCGAACGTCCGGTATGCAAGCGCTTACCAGCCTCGCCGATGCGACGCGTCAGCTCGCTCTCGATGGACATATGAATGTCTTCGTCGTTGATGTCAAAGGTGAAGTTGCCGGCATCGATATCCTGTTCAATTCCGGTCAGGCCCTTGGCAATCGCCTGCTCGTCCTCGGCACTGATGATGCCCTGGGCCGCCAGCATCTTGGCATGCGCCTTAGAGCCGGCGATATCCTGCTTATAGAGATGTTTGTCGACCGGCAGCGACGCGCCAAACTCCTGCGTGACCTCGGCCACGCCTGCCTCAAAACGACCGCCCCAAAGAGCCATGGAACCGTCCCCTTTCTCCAAATACCAAAACAAGCGCCCAAAGCAATGCGCCATATCGCTAAAGCGATTTTTCAACCGCTAGTTTTACACATTCCCCACCGTGTGCGGAGCCATGTAGCTAATTTGCAAAGAAGTGACGCGCCATGCACTTGGCGCCCAACGTCTCCCTCCGGATGTTGCCCTGCGAACCATCGATCCAGGCCTTCAGGCTCATAGGGACGTCCTCGACCCTTGCAGCATCGAACTCGGGCGCGAGGGCAAGTAAAGCATGCGCAATAGCATTGAACATAATGGATACTCCTCATATATATAAGCGCAGAGCCGCCAAATTGATAGAAGGAGCCCCGCCGGACAACCCCGGCGGGGCTCGGACTCAGCCGCAGACGCGGCATCATATATGCGGGCGGAACGTAGGGGCCACCGATGTTAAGAAGTGTCAGCAAGCATAACGAAAGGTAGGGACCCCGTGCGCCCGTTATGTATCACGCGGATGGGCCGCGCGGATACCAAGGGAAGGAGGCGCTAGGCCTGGGCGGCAGCAGAGCTGGGGCCCTGGACCTTTGCCCACGTCTTGAGCGACAGCGTATCGATCTCGATAAAGCCGGCGCTGGCCTTCTCGTCAAACGTGGTGTCGCGGTCGTAGGTAGCCAGACCGTAGTCGTAGAGGCTGAAGGGGCTCTTGCGGCCGACGACATGGCAGTTGCCCTTAAAGAACTTCAGACGGACAGTGCCGGTCACGAACTTCTGGGTATCGGCCATAAAGGCATCGAGCGCGTTTTTGAGCGGGCTGTACCACTGGCCGTTGTACACGGCGGTGGCCCAATCCTGCTCGAGCTTGATCTTGGTCTTGAGAAGGTCGCCCTCGACGCAGATGTCCTCGAGCGCCTTGTGGGCGGTGATGAGCGTCAGGGCTCCGGGGACCTCATAGCACTCGCGGCTCTTAAGGCCCACCAGACGATCCTCGACCAGATC
>CABQNA010000192.1 GCA_902465425.1 uncultured Collinsella sp. | reverse complement strand
CCATCGCCGACTTGGTTGGCATCTACCTTACAAAAGAGGGCTTTGATGTCCAGATTGCCTATAGCGGGGCCGATGCTGCCAAGGCGATTTTGGAGCAGGAGTTCGATTTGGCGCTGCTAGATGTCATGCTGCCCGATATCGATGGGTTTGAGCTGCTGCGTACGATCCGTTCCAGCCATACCTATCCCGTGATCATGCTGACGGCGCGCGATGCCCAGCAAGACAAGATCGGGGGCCTTTCGCTTGGCGCGGACGATTACGTGGTTAAGCCGTTCCGTCCGCTGGAGCTCATCGCGCGCGTGCACGCTCAGCTTCGCCGCTACACCAGCTACGGTAGCCGTGCACAGGCGGCCGAGTCGCCGACCATTCAGCTCGACGGCTTGGAGATCAACCGCGACGCTCGTTCCGTGACGGTGGACGGTGCACCGGTACGCCTCACACCCACCGAGTATTCAATCTTGCTGTATCTGGTCGAGCATCGCGGCAGCGTGGTGGCCGTGGAGGACCTGTTCCGCGCGGTGTGGAGCGAGGATTTTATGCCCGGCTCCAACAATACGGTGATGGTGCACATTCGCCACTTGCGCGAAAAAATCGGCGACGACGCACAAAAGCCACGCTTTATCAAAAACGTCTGGGGCGTCGGCTACATCATCGAATAGCGCCTTTGATGGTGGGGAAGTGGATATGACAAAAGACGATAGGCAGGCATTCGAGGTACCCGATCGGCTCTTTGAATACGTGAGGTCGGTCGTCGACAACCGCGCGCTTGCAACGGTGCTGCTCTTTTTGCTGAGCCTGCTGCTGATTGGCATCGACAA
This sequence comes from uncultured Collinsella sp., assembly GCA_902465425.1. Classification (GTDB taxonomy): domain Bacteria; phylum Actinomycetota; class Coriobacteriia; order Coriobacteriales; family Coriobacteriaceae; genus Collinsella. Next base: position 2,424 of record CABQNA010000192.1, on the reverse strand, counting down.
CATCGCCGGAATCTTGACGGTGCTGCTTGCCGGCTTTTTGCTGATCGATCGATTTGAGATCGTGCGCCGCTGCATGGTGATTGGCGGCGCCGCGTGGGCCATGACGTTGGCGATTGGCGCCATGGCGCTCGGCGGCATCGAAGGGCCGGTGCTGTTCGATGCCGGCTTTGTATTCAACATGCTTGGCTTTGTGCTGGCGCTTGCCGCGTGCGTGCTGTTCTTGTGTGGCCGCGCCCTGTACTACCAGGGCTACGAACAGGGCGAGCAGCATGCCGATTGTGTGCTGGCCGCTCGTATTCAAGATCGCCTGATCGATCACCCCGACACCTGGGACAACATCGACGGCGACTTCTTGGAGGTCGAGGGCGCCCTTAACCGCGTGCGTGACCGTGAGCGCAAGGTGCAACAGGCCTTGCGTGACGAGTCGCATCGCAAGGACGATCTGGTCACGTACTTGGCACATGACCTACGCACCCCGCTTGCCAGTGTGGTGGGCTATCTTTCGCTGCTGCAAGAGGCTCCTGAGCTGCCGGTTGAGCAACGTGCGCACTTTACGGGCGTGGCTCTCGACAAGGCGCACCGGCTCGATGCACTCATCGAAGAGTTCTTCGATATCACACGCTTTGACTTCCACGATATCGTGCTCACGCGCGGCTATGTTGATCTGGGGTTGCTGCTGGCTCAGGTGGCTGACGAGTTCTATCCCATCCTCAACGAGCAGCATAAGGAAGCCCAAGTTGATATCCACGAGGACCTGACGGTGCTCGTGGATGGCGACAAGATGGCTCGCGTGTTCAACAACATCATGAAAAACGCCGTCGCCTATAGCTATGAGGGCTCGACTATCACGATTGAGGCCGGGCGCCAAGACGATGGCGGCGTGCGCGTTCGCTTTATCAATCAGGGCGATCCTATCCCTGCGGCTAAGCTCAAGGTGATCTTTGAGAAGTTCTATCGCCTGGATGCGGCGCGTGCGACCAATCGCGGTGGTGCCGGTCTGGGCCTTGCTATTGCCAAGGAGATCATCGCGGCACACGGCGGTACCGTTGCATGTGAATCGACGCCCGAACACACGATATTCACCATCGAGCTGCCCGCCGCATAGCCAGCGTGCCCTTACAAACACTTGACAATGCGCTCACGTGCATATGAGCCGCGATTTCTACTATCGATACTGCTGAATTGATATCGATGTGGAGGTATGCGGTATGACGGCTGCTGCGGCTGTGGAGCCCACGGAGCTTGAAGAACTCATGGAAGCGCAGGCCGAGGCCGCGCACGAGCGCGAGGTTGGGGATGCGACTCGCCCCACGGCAGAGGATCTTGCCGCCTCGCCGACGCGCATCGACGTCGAGGGCCTCGACCTGTTCTATGGCGACCATCATGCGCTCAAGGACGTGAATATCAAGATCCGCGACAAGCAGATCACCTCATTTATCGGGCCTTCGGGCTGCGGAAAGTCCACGTTGCTGCGCTGCTTTAACCGCATGAACGACGGCATCAAGGATTGCCGTATCGAGGGCAAGATTGCGCTCGATGGTCAAGATATCCTGGGCGATTACGACATCTGCCGTTTGCGCCAGCGCGTGGGCATGGTGTTCCAGCGCCCCAACCCGTTTCCCATGAGCATCTACGACAACGTCGCCTATGGGCCGCGCGGTATGGGTGTGCGCGACCGCGTCGTGCTCGACGAGCTGGTCGAGGACTCCCTTCGTCGCGCTGCGCTATGGGATGAGGTCAAGGACAAGCTCAAAGAGTCGGGTCTGGGTCTTTCGGGCGGCCAGCAGCAGCGTCTGTGCATCGCCCGCGCGCTGGCCGTGCAGCCCGACATTCTGCTGATGGACGAGCCGACCTCGGCACTCGACCCTGTGTCGACGCTGGTGGTGGAGCAGCTGGCCTGTGAGCTCAAAGAGACCTGCACGCTCGTGGTCGTGACGCACAATATGCAGCAGGCGGCGCGCATCTCCGACTCGGTCGCGTTCTTTTTGCTGGGCGAGCTGGTGGAGCATGCGCCCACTGCCCAGCTCTTCAAAAACCCGATCGATCCGCGCACGGCGGATTATTTGACGGGCCGTTTTGGCTGATACCATCTAGTACAGGCACCTTTAGGGTTAAGATGCGGTCATGTCGGCCGCAAAGGGGTTCAACATGATCTATTACGTCGAGGACGATGACAACATCAGGGATTTGACGGTCTATGCGCTGCACAAGCAGGGAATCGAGGCCGAGGGCTTTTCGTGCGACGGCGAGTTTAAGGCCGCCGTGGCGCGACGGGTACCCGATGCTGTCCTGCTCGACATCATGCTGCCCGATACCGATGGTTTGGCGATTATGCGCCGCCTGCGCGCCGACCGCCTGACGGCGACGGTGCCCATCATGATGCTTACCGCCAAGGACACCGAGCTCGACAAGGTGATGGCGCTC
>CABQNA010000191.1 GCA_902465425.1 uncultured Collinsella sp. | reverse complement strand
TCAACTTCAAGGGCGCGACCAGAAGGTCAGCGCCCTTTCGTTTCACGTCACCTTGCCTCAAATGCAGCCCGCTCGCTGACTTATGCTCAACCAGCGGCGCCTTAGACGTTGGGAACGTTCCTTTTCTGCCGGCAGTTGGGGACAGTCCTAGTCGTTGGGGGGCGTTCTTGAATGACCAGTCATTTAAGTGCGTCCCCAATGACTACCCAATGAGTATGTGGGGAGCAGATTTTTCCGCTCGCCGATTTGTGTCTTGAAAAATGTATATAACGACTATAACGTAGTATGAAACATATTGGAAACAATACCGAGGAGGCTGCGTTGAAGAAAAGCAATCTGGGCTATGTGCTGGTGCTGATCGCCGCGCTTATGTGGGGCAGCATCGGAATCTTTGTAAACGGCATCTCGGCCATGGGCGTTTCGTCTCAGAGCATGGCGGCCTTTCGCTTGTTGGTCGGAGCGCTTATCTTGGCGCCGGTCCTGATGTTTATGGGCTGCCGTCCGGGTGAGGGGTCTACCGTGGCTCAGGGTCCCCTGGCGCTATTCAAGGCAAGCCCCAAAGAGCTCGTCCCCTGCGCGCTTGTCGGTATCGTCGGTTTAGCCGCCGCCAACACCTGCTATTACGAGTGCATGCGCGAGGTGGGTATGTCTACGGCCTCGGTGCTGCTCTACACCTCGCCGGTGTTTGGCGTCATGCTCGGCCGCGTGCTTTATCGCGAGGACGTGACCCCCAACAAGCTCGTTGCCATTGTCTTTAACATCGTTGGCTGCGTGCTTGCGGTGACCAATGGCGACCTTTCCGGTTTTCATTTTTCGGTTTGGGGCGTCACGTCGGGCGTGATTGCAGGCCTTTGTGGTGCGTCGCTCGCGGTGTTTAGCCGGATAGCAACCAAGACGGTCCACCCGCTGGCTGTCACGTTTTGGGGCTTTGTTTTTGGCGGTGCGGTTATGGCGGCTATCGCGGCTCCGTGGCCGGATGTCGCCGCGGCAATGTCGCCACAGCTGCTGCTGCTGTTCCTTGGCTTTGGACTCATCCCCACAGCCGTGGCTTACATCTTATATATGCAGGGTCTGTCCATGGGGCTCGAGACATCGAAAGTTCCCGTCGTAATGTCTTTCGAGACGGTCGTTACCGTACTGGTGGGCATTGGTGTCTATGCCGAGCCCGCCGGCGTGATCAAAGTCCTGGGCATCGTGCTGGTGCTCGCGTCCATCCTGATTATGAACACCGACTTCTCCAAGCTACGCAACAGTGTGTTTGTCGGTCATGTTGTTGAGAGCATGACCTTTAAGCCCAACGCGTGGTGGACCGAAAAATCTCAGGACATGGATCTGTTTAAGGAGCGCACGGGCATTGCGTTGGAGCCCACCGTGCAGGAAAGCCCCTGGTACTTCGTGCGATAGGGGATTGGCAAGGCGTCTGATCTGGGGTTATCCAGCCAGCGCCGGCCTACCCAGCCCCAACGTTTCAAGTACGTTAAACCCGTCAACGGTCGATTTTCACCCGCGAACGGTCTTTATACTAATTAGCAATATCCGCAACGTATAAGACGTTATAATGACCATAACGAAAAGGAGGAGGCAAGATGAATCAGATCATTCTCGCATCTCATGGCGGCCTGGCCGCAGGCGCCAAAGACACGCTCGAGATGGTTCTCGGCGACGTGTCGAACGTCCACGTCGTGTCGCTTGCTCGTGACGACAAGGAGCCCATCACCAATAAGGTGGACGCCATGATCGCCACGTTCAACGCGGACGACACCGTCTATGTGCTGACCGATATGCTCGGCAGCTCGGTCAACAACAACATGGTCGAGCTTTCCAAGAACGGCACGAAGTTCACGGTTGTCAGCGGTTTCAACATTCCGCTGGCGCTCACGCTCGCTATGAGCCCCGTCCCCGTCAAGGGCGCTGAGCTCGCGGCCCTCATCAACGAGGCCCGCACCGGTCTGACCAACCCCAACGCGCCGGTCGAGGTCGCCGCGGCTCCCGCCAAGAAGGCCAAGGCGTCCCGTCACAGCTCCGGTCCCGCCAAGATCGTCCTCGCACGTCTTGACTACCGTCTGCTGCACGGCCAGGTCGTCTTTACCTGGACCACCAAGGTTCAGGCCGAGCGCATCATCGTCGTCGACAACGCTGCCGCCAACGATGACATCAAGAAGGGCGCTCTTAAGCTGGCCAAGCCCCAGGGCGTGCGCCTGAACGTCTTCACCGTCGAGCGTGCCCTCGCCAAGATGGACAAGCTCAACACCCTCGGCGAGCGCGTCATGTTCGTCTTCGGCAACACTGCCGAGATGCTGCAGTTCTGCCAGGGCTACAAGCTCGACGCCATCAACCTGGGCGCCACCGCCAACCACGACGGTGCCGATCAGGTCGGCGGCAAGGACAGCTCCGTCTTCCTCGACGCCACCCAGAAGGCCGACGTCAACCAGCTGCTCGACATGGGCATTAAGCTCTACGTCCAGCAGACCCCTACGTATCAGAGCGTCGACATCGACGCCAAGCTGTAATCAACCAGGCTTTTGCCTGACTGAAAGGAGAAGGGTATGAATACGTTCATCAGTGCGGTGCTCGTCGGCCTCGTCGGCGTGTTCTGCATGTGGGACTCCCGCCTGCTCGGTCGTCTTAACTTCGAGCAGCCCCTCGTTGGCGCTACGCTCGTCGGTCTGCTGCTGGGCGATGTGCCCACCGGCCTTGCCGTCGGTGCCGCCGTCGAGCTCGTGTCCATGGGCCTGGTGCAGGTCGGCGCCGCCGTTCCGCCCGATATGGTCCTGGGCGGCATCGTGGCCGCTGCCTTTGCGTGCCTGACCGATGCTTCCGCCGAGACCGCCATGACGATCGCTATCCCGGTCGCCGTCCTGGGTCAGCTCCTCGGCATCGTGTTCCGTTCCATCATCGCCGCCCTCACCCATGTGGCAGATAGCGCGATCGATAACGGAAAGTTCAAGACCGCCTACCGTATGCACATCTGCGCCGGCTCCGGTCTGTACGCCGTCATGTACTTCCTGCCGATCTTCCTCGCCGTCTTTGTTGGCACCGACCTGGTTCAGGCCATCGTCAACATGGTTCCCGAGTGGCTGTCCACTGGTCTTAACGTTTCGACCAAGATCATGACCGCCTACGGCTTGGCCCTGCTGCTCACCATGATGATCAAGAAGGGTATGACTCCGTTCCTGTTCATCGGTTTCCTGCTCGCCGCTTACCTCAACCTGTCCGTCATCGCGGTCGCTCTGATCGGTGTGTG
>CABQNA010000190.1 GCA_902465425.1 uncultured Collinsella sp. | reverse complement strand
CACCGGCAGCAGCATGGAGCGCATGGTGTGGAATGCGTCGGCAAAGGGCGTGTAGGGGTACTCTGCCAGGCACACATCGCGGAAGATATCCATAAACGTGCGGCTCTGCAAAAACGAGAGCGGATGCACGCGACGGCGTTGGAAGATATCGAACAGCACGTCCCAGTCCGGATTGGAGAGCGACACCAGGCGGCGTAGCGCCTCGCGCTCGCGGTCGTCAAAACTGGCTTCGTGCTGCTCGCCCGAAAGCCGCAGGGCGTCGTCCAGAAACACCTCGTGTACCTCGACCACGTTGCCGGGCAGCTCGTAGACAAACTTGCCGCGGTCGGCAGCATGCGCGCCGATCACCCACAGCACAAACTCATGCTCAGGCATGGCCGTAATGTAGCCATGCATCCAGGTAGATACGCCGCCGTGCACATAGGGGTAGCAACCCTCGAGTACCAAGCAGATTCTCATTTATCGCCACCCTCCTTGCGCTCGATCGTCACGGTCTTATCATTTGCCTTGAGCAGATACAGATTGCCCGTAAGGTGCGTCAGTTCGCCACCCGTCACCGCACCCGGCTCGCCATTATTGGCGCGGAACATGAGCCAAGCCTCGTCGTGAAAATTGCCCAGGCTGAGCGTCCAGGCATCCGCACTGGTATCCACGCTCACCGTAACCGACGAAAAGCGTTGGATGGCACCGGAGCACTCCGACGCCGTCTGGTGCCGCAGGTCGGGCGCGGATTTGGTAAGCCACTCCAGGTAGTCGACCAGGCCGCCCTTGTAGACCTCCCAGCCCTCCTTGGCTCCGCGATCGGGGTCCAAAAGGTCGTCCGAGTGCATAAAGTGCGTGCTCACGTAGTGCATGTTGAGCTCGGACACGGCTGCCAGGCGCATATAGGAATCGTTGACCATGCCGCCCGAAACAATACGCGGCTGTTCCACAATGCCATCGCTCGCCACGCCAAACTCCTGCACGTAGGGCAGGTCGGTGCCATCCTCAAAATACGTACTGGCAATGGTCTTAATGCGGGGAACATCGGTACCGATAAGCTTGCGCGCGCGAGCCGAAAGAATATTCGACGGCGGCACGTAAACCGAGCCATGAGCATTGGGCAGGACCTCGTCCTGAAACGCGATAAGTTCGTTGAGCGAAGCGATGAGCGTCTCTTTGTTCTTCCAGGTCTTGTAGTCGTACAGCGTGCCGTAGTCGGTGTCCCAGAGCGCCAGAGGCTGATGGTTGTAGCCGTGAAAGCCCAGCTCGCCGCCCATCTGCAGCAGCATGCCGCCAAAATAGCGGAACTGCGTGGTATCGGGTTGGCGCGCGGGCTCGGTCTGGTTGACCGCGTCCTCGTAGTTTTCGATCATCACGCCGGTATAGCGAATGCCATATTTTTGCGCGAGCTTTTGCAGATCGGGCCACCAGACCTTGGTGTAAAAATCCGCAATGGAAAGGCCGTAGTCACGCTTGATATAAGTACCATCGCCCGAGGGCACGGGGCTAGGAAAGTCGTCCAAATAGAACACGGCGCTGTTGATGACCGGATAGGCCGTGGTATCACCCAGCAGACTGATCGCCGCGGCGTAAAAGCCACGCATGACCTTGTCATAGATACCGATATTGCATACCACGGTGCGCCCGCTACCGCAGTCATTCGACCAAATGAGCGGGGCGCCCGCATCGCCGGTCATAGCCCACACACGAGCCGTCTCGCGCAGCGATACCGAAAGCGACGAATCAAAGGGGTCCGAGAGCTCGTAGCGCTCTCCCCCGCCCAGCATAAAGTCCTCACTCGGCACAATGCTTTCGGCTTTTACATAGTCATATCCGGCCGATTCAATGCCAAGCTTGGAGGCAATCACTTGCAGATAGCTCGAGTTATCCGGCGGCATGGCGAGCATAAGCGAACCGCCGGCACTCACCCAACTCATAATGTCGCTCAGGTGCGTACCGAGCCCATCGAGCGACGGCATGAGCAAAATCACGCGATCGAAGGAGGTCAGCGAGGGAATGGCATCCGCACCATCCAGGGCAAGGTCCACGTCGCGGTGCGCGATCTTCATGTCGAGCAGGATCTGGTCGAACTGTTCCTTTACGTCCTCGACGCCAGCTTGATCGGAATCGGTAATGACCAGGCACGTGGGCTTTTGGCCAAACATTGCCGAGGAGGCCGGCACCGCATCGTTGGCGACAAGCATCCCCAGCTTATGCTGGCCAGCACTGTACTGCACGCCGGCACGCTCCACCAGCAGCACGGCGGCCATGACGATAAAGACAGCCCACACTACGAGCAGTCCCATCCAGCGAAAGCGGCCTGCACGGTCGCGGATATGTTGCACCACGCTCATCGGGCCTCCTCCCCGTCGCGCCAAAACGCCAGCTGCTCGCGGTTGTCGGCGCTCAAATACACATGTTGGTTGTCACACGGTGGACCTCGTCACCGTCGCGGCGCATCACGGCCAGGCGTAGGCAAAGCATCCAAACCTCCTGCTCGTCGGGCACGTCGAGCACCAGCTGGTCGGTCACGGCCTGCGCCTCGTCGATCTGTCCGACATCGGCCAGCGCCGTCGCGTATCGAATGCGCAGCTCAAGGACGTCCTCGCGCTCGCAGCGACGCGCAAGCAGGAGCGCGTACTGTTGGCGCTGAATCTGAGCCACGCGCCCCTCAGCCAGGCCCGAGCCCAAGTATTCACCAAGAAAATCGCAGTATTCGTTGAGGTTTTGCGCGCTCGGGTCCGTCTTAAAGGCACGCTCCAGCTGCTGCAGTTTAAGGTCGGACTCCTTGAAGATCTGCGCCACCGCCGTCGCGGCATAATGCGCCACCTCAACGTCGTCGTTAAGCTTAGCCGCCTGCAGCTGCGCCAGGTAAGCGTCGGGCTCCTCGGTGAGCATGGAGAGCATTAGGCGGCGCCGGTATGCCGGGTCGTTGACGATGAGCGCCTCCTCGAGCGGCACTACGCCTGCATCGTCCTCACCACTCGGTACCGACATACTGCGATGCAGGTCGTCGTTGAAGCGCAGCGACTCCAGCGCAGACTCTTTCAGCCCCTCGCCAAACGCCGCGCTGCGGACCGATAGCAGAACCACCAGCAACGGGCCCCACAGCGGCACCAGCACTATCACAGCCAACATGTGCCCGCGCACCGGCAGCAGGCCCAGCTTCATGAGCGTCCACAGCATCAGGCAAACCAGCGCATGAATCAGCAGCAAGACGGCAGCAACGACAAGCGAGATCAAGCGGCACCCCCCTCACCGTCACCGGTG
>CABQNA010000189.1 GCA_902465425.1 uncultured Collinsella sp. | reverse complement strand
AACAGCACCACAAGGACGGAGGAAAACACCGTCCAGCCGATGGCAAGGCCCACGCCCACGCCCAGGATAATCTGCTTGGCCAGCAGTGCGGGAATGTTGATGTCGCCGCCGGCCGCGAGTGTGGCGAGCACGGCGGTGAGCATGTAGGCGACGGGGTCGTTGGAGCCCGATTCGACCTCGAGCAGCGAGTCAGTCCCGCCCCTCAGTGACAGGCTGTGCTCGCGCAGCACGCTAAAGACGCTGGCCGCATCGGTGGATGCTACGACCGAGCCCAGCAGCAGACCGCCGATCCAGTCGAAACCCAGCACGAAATGCGCAAACGCACCCGTAATGCCAGCGGTGATGACGACGCCGAGCGTGCTCAGCAGCACCGCCGGCACAGCGACGGGTTTGGCACGGTCGATATTGGTGTTAAAGCCGCCGTAGAACATGATGAACAGCAGCGCCGTGCTGCAGACGGTTTCGGTGAGCGCATAGTCGCTAAAGTCGATATGCGCCGGGCCGTTGACGCCCAACAGCATGCCGAGTGCGATAAAGATGAGCAGAGTGGGAAAGGGGAGTTTTTTGCCGACGGGTTTGATGGTCAGGCACAAAATGATGACGAGGCCGATAAAGAGAAGGATCTGGTTCATGGATAGTGTCCGCTCCTGGGTGGTTGGCGTGGCACGGTCAGTTGTCTTCGGTTGTTTGTACCCAAAGATGGTGGGTTTATGGGGTTGGATTGCGGGCGTGCGCGATATCGTCATAGACGGCTGCCGTCTTTGCCTCTGCTCGGAAACCCTTTCCAGCTTTATTGCAACGGAGTACAATGGGTAACGTTTAAGTTCAACTTGAAGTTTTAGTTGCGGCGCCGGGCTTCGGCCGCAATGCAAGGAGAGGCGTACCATGGCGATCTATGTGACATCTGATGCTCACGGGCACGTGCGTGCGCTTGACGAGGCCCTGTCTAAGATCTCGTTGACGTCCGACGACACGCTGTACGTGCTGGGCGACATGATCGATCGCGGGCCCGATCCGGTCGGCGTTATTAAGCTCGTGCGCTCGCTGCCCAACGCCCACGTGCTCAAGGGTAATCACGAGCAGATCATGCTCGATGCCATCATTGGCCAGGATCCGCTCGATGCCGAGACCTGGGATATCAACGGTGGTTGGACGACGCGCGAGCAGCTCAACGACATGGAATTTGAGGCATACGAGGAGCTCGTGCGATGGATGGCCGCGCTGCCGCTCTACGCGGTGGTCGAGACCGAGGAGCGCCCGTATCTGCTGGTACATGCTGGAATCGAGATGAAGGCGGCGCGCGCGTTTTTGCTTGAGCATGGCGTCGATTGTGCCGATGGCGTTGGAGCGGTGGGTGCCGATCGCGAGCTGCTGCAGCAGATGCTCGCGGTGCAGTCGTCCGATGACCTGCTGTGGATTCGTCACGGCTATTGGGATGTGCCGACCGGGCTGCTTTCTGCCGAGGGCAAGGGCCCGGTCGTGGTGAGCGGTCACACGCCCACGGTATCGCTTGGGCGCTATTGCGAGGTCGGTGGTCTGGCGGGGCTCGATGAGGAATCGGGACGTGGGCAGATCGTGCGCTTGGGCGGCGAGGACACTGCCGGCGTGCCCGATCGCATCGACATCGACTGCGCCGCCGCCACCGGCTCCGAGTTCGGCCGCGTGGGCATCCTGCGCCTGGACGACGGGGCGGAGTTCTACGCGAACATCAACCCGGGCGAATAATCGGTGCAAGGGGTAGCTAATTTGGGATGGGGCTTTTTTTGACTACTTTTGCCCTTCTGCCCGCTAATTGATTTCCCTGGGACGGGGATTAAATAATCATTTGGCTGCCCGCTGGCTAAGTGAGTAGAGTTTTTTGGAAATGCCGAGCACCCAACTTATTTTCCTCAATAAAACCGCAGGTCAAAGACTTGTGCTCTGTCGGTGTGGTCGGGGATTCGGTAAAAGTCTACTCACTTAGTTTTGCGTGATGCATATTGTTCGCAATGTGACCCCAGCCGGGGTGATTCCATCGCAAATTCCGGTGACCGGGGGCAGCTAATTAGGCGCCGTAGGGGTTGCGGTCGCGTTCGATGCGTTGGCGGATGTGGGCGTACTCGATAATCAACAGTACCAGCAGTAGGGCCATGATGGCTAGGTAGCTCACGACGGCGCCCATCAGGCCGAGCAGATTGATTAGAATCACCGGGAGCAACACGCTCGCGGCAAAACAAATCAGGTAGACCTTGGTGACGTCGCCGGCATGGCGCAGCACCGTGATGATGGCGTAGATAAAGTCGATGGCCGCGGTGACGCCGCCGGCGAGGACCATTAGCAGCGCCAGCGTACGGTAGCGCTCAAAGCTGAGGCCGTACATAAAGCTCATGAGGGGAATACCGGGACCTGCCATAAATGCGGCGCACACGCCGGTGATGACCACGATCAGCGCCATAACGGCAACAATAATTAGGTCAAAGCGACGACGCTTGCGAGGAGTTGCCCAAATGCTCGACAAGCGTAGGAGCTGCGGTTTATAGATAAATCCAATGCTCAACAGAATAGCCTGAGCCGGAAAAAACAGGGCATTAAAGTACAGCTGGTATTTGTAGGCCAGTGTGCCTTCCATCACAAGCTTGGGCATGCTCTCGATAAGGTTGAACAGGAATAGCGCGCCAAAGAGTGGAGCGCACTGGACAAACAGGTGGCCGACCTCGCGCAGGCTCACGCGGCGCGATTTTTCGGTCTCGAGCAGGGCAAGCGGCGCGGTGACCAGCACGAGCGAGGCGATCGCGGTGACGCCCATGGCCATGGCCGCTATGGGCATGCTGCGCGTGAGGAGCAGCGCCACGCTGAAGACCGCGATGACGCCGACGGAGCGTAGCGTTTGGCTCATGCCAGCCAAGTAGAGCTTGTCGGCCTGCTGCAGGCGGCCTTCGTACACGTCGGCGACGCCGTCTATCACCTTATACAGGTAGACGCCCAGGCCGATCGTCGCCATCTGCGCGTCATAGCCGCGGGCGCCGCTGTACATGAGGTCGCAGCCTAGGGCGAGCGCTCCGCAAAGCTAGCGGTTGAGCTGGTAGGAGGCAAAGGACGTCGTTTCGTCGATGTCCGAGACCTGAAAATTGCGCACGCCATAGTTGCACGCGATCATGATGAGCGTGCCGGTGACAAAGGCGATGGAGAATTTGCCTGCTTCTTCTGCTCCCACGAGCTGCGTAGACACGATGGTGAGCAGCGGAAACGCCAAGCCCCACACGGCGGTGCCGAGGGTGTTCCAAAGATA
>CABQNA010000188.1 GCA_902465425.1 uncultured Collinsella sp. | reverse complement strand
CCGATCTCGAGTGCACTGGGATGGTCGATCGCCACGCCCAGGATAGTTGCCGAGCGCGTCACAATCTGCGCGAGCTCCTCGACCGTGTAGTAATCCAGGCGATATGAAATGCCAAAGCGGTCGCGCAACGGGCCGGTCAACATGCCTGAGCGGGTCGTTGCCGCTACCAGCGTAAACTTGGGAATATCCAGGCGAATCGAGCGCGCCGCCGGACCCTTGCCAATCACGATATCGAGGGCAAAGTCCTCCATCGCGGGGTACAGGACCTCCTCGACCGAACGGTTGAGGCGGTGGATCTCGTCGATAAACAGCACATCACCCGGCTGCAAGTTAGTAAGGATGGCCGCCAGGTCGCCCGTGCGTGCGATGGCGGGGCCACTCGTGGTCTTGATCTGAGCGCCCAGCTCGTTGGCGATAACGGTGGCCAGCGTGGTCTTGCCCAGGCCCGGAGGACCCGAGAAAATCACGTGGTCGAGCGTCTCGCCACGGCTCTGCGCCGCTTCGATCAACACGCGCAGGCTCTGCTTGATGTGCTCCTGGCCACAGTAATCGTCTAGGTGCTGGGGGCGCAAAGTGCGGTCGACATCGAGGTCCTCGGCCGTCAGCTCCGAGCCCACCATGCGCTCGCCGTGCGCCATGGATGCCGCCGGCGAGTTGCCGGGCGTCGCCCACAGGTCCTGAGAGTCATCGGCTTCCCACATCACGAATCCATTCCGAGTCGTTTAAGCGCCGCGCCGAGCAAGTCCTCGACACGCATATCCTGCCCATCATACCCGCTCAGGGCAACATCGGTCTCCTGCGGACTAAAACCCATGGAAAGGAGTGCCGCACGGGCATCATCGATCGCCGAAGGAGCGGCGGCAGGAACCGGCATCGCAACCTGGCCGGGAATCACGTCGACCGGCACAAAGCCCTTATCCTTGGCAAAGGTGCTCTTGAGTTCCAGGATCAGGCGCTGAGCTGTCTTTTTGCCCACACCGGGTACCTTGGCCATGCCTTTGTCGTCCTCGGCCATCACCAGCGAATACAGCTGCCCCACGGTATAGGTGGAAAGCACGGCGAGCGCCAAGCGCGGGCCAACGCCCGAGACGGACACGAGCCGGTCGAACATCGTGCGCTCATCCTTTGAGGAAAAACCGAAAAGTGTCATGGCGTCCTCGCGCACCTGCATACGCGTGTAGAGGCGGACCTCGCCGCCGGGCGTCGGCAACGTGGCCGCAGTGCTGCCCGAGATGCCGAGCTCAAAGCCAACGCCCGACACATCGACGACGGCCGAGCTCATCGTGGCCTCGACAAGCGTTCCGTGGAGCTGGGAAATCATCAGTATCCGGTTCCTCTCTGTTGATAGAACTCGCCACCGGTGAGTGCGCGGGTGCGGCTGAGGTTTACGTGGCAGATGGCGCAGGCCAGGGCATCGGCGGCATGGTCGGGATGCGGGTCGTGGTCGAGCTGTGTTAGCGTGCGTACCATGTAGGCGACCTGCCGCTTGTCCGCGGCGCCGGTGCCCACCACAGCCTGTTTGATCTGCATGGGCGTGTACTCGCCAATCTCGAGCGCGCACTCCGAAAGCGCCACAAGCGCAGCACCGCGGGCATGCGCCGTGGGGATGGCCGAACGAACGTTGGCGCCAAAGTAGATGCTCTCGACAGCAGCCGTGTCGGGTCGATAACGCTCGACGACATCCTTAAGGTCACGGGCGATATGCGACAGGCGCACCGCGAGCGGACTTCTGGCACTGGTCTCGATGCAGCCGTAGGCACGGCAGCGAACCTCGCCACGCCGCTCCTCGATAATCCCCCAACCCGTATGGGCCAAACCGGGGTCAATGCCCAAGATAACCAAGCCAACCTCCCCTCGTCACCAGCACAGCACAAGGCAAGGCCCCGCGCATCATTCACGAACGTCTGTTCTAGAATAACACAATGCTAGCCCTATAAGTCAGCCGAGATCGAATTGTAGGTTGAGCATACGCAAGCGAGCGCCCGCCAGAGCGAGCAAGGTGCCTTGAAAGAGGAGGGCATTGACCTGCGGTCATGCCCGACGATTGAAAGGCAGATTGCCGCTCTGGCGGGCGCGCAGCGTCGACTCGTTACGCGGTTTGATAAAACCGCGTAACCTTTTTAGTTCTGCGAGAAGAATGGGAACTGTCGGGGATCAACCGGCGGATGCGGCATCGGACCACCCTGAGGCCCACCCTGCGGTCCGCCCTGGCCGCCCATCATCTTATCGATGGCGTCCTGAACCTCGCCCTCGAACTTTTTCATTCCCTCATGCAAACGACGCTGACCGTCCTCAGAGCGCAGCTCCTCCATCTGCTCGGGCGAAATACCCAGTAGCTCGCCCAGCACGCCCATCATCTCGTTTCGCACGCGCTCGCTCGTATCCTCGTCAGCAAAACGGCGCACCTCGGCGCGCGCCAGCGAATCGACCGTCATACGCTCCTTGCCGTTAAGCCCCAGGTCGGACCACGCGAGCATATACGGCCATGCACGCTCGGCAAACGAACGGGTCGAGACGATCGGCGCCGTCGGCAGCATGCGGCGGGCGGCCTCGCCCTGACGCACGAGCATCAGCAGCAGCGAGCAGGCCTCAGGCTTGCCAGCGGCCATCGGGATGTCGTCGAAGGGTCGGCTGCGGTCCACGTGCGCCTCGAGCGCGCCATCGACCTCACCCGGCTCAAGCCCGCCGAGCAGCTGTGCCGCGCGGTCGAGCATATCGACCGGACCATCGAGCGTCGAGAGCGCCTGCGCCAACACTCGCTCCATGCAGTCTTCCACCGCGTTGAGCGTCACGAGCTCTTGGGGCACCACGGCAGACGTGCGGTTGCGCACGCGCGCCACAAACTCAAGCGTCGACAGGTACACATCGCCAAAGGGCGCAAAGTCGCCCTGGTAGCCGCCGCAAAGCGCCGGCGCCGCCAGCGCGTATTCGGTTTTGGACAGCGGGCTCAGCGCCATCGCATCCAGCTCGAGCGCCGTGTCCTCCAGCATGAGACCCAGCGTGCGCGAGCGCAGGCGCTCGGCATCGCCCGCCGACACGTCGCGATCGAGCACACGCGCCGCATCCGGTGCATCGCGCTCGACAGTGCGAATGTGTAAACGCTCGGCGATGGCGCGAACGGCGGCACAGCGAGCAGCCTCGGCCTCTTCCTGCGCCGGCGTAAAGATACGGTTGCGCCCCAGCACCAGGCCAATCACATTGCGCGGGCCCAGAGCGTCGACGGCCAGCGCCGCCAGCAGGGACGACGGCAAGTCGCCCTCGAGTGCCACCACAGCACGCGACGCACCGTGGGCTCGGGCGT